>NCJR01000303.1:0-2715 GCA_002282555.1 Rhodobacterales bacterium 34-62-10 | reverse complement strand
ACCCCCGAACTGCGCCGCCTGATCGAAGCCGCAGCCCGCGAAAACGATGTGCCCGTCGAACTGGTGCAGCGCGTGATCGTGCGCGAAAGCACCCATCGCCCCGGCGCGCGCAACGGCCCCTATTACGGGCTGATGCAGATCCTGCCGGCCACCGCGCGGACCATGGGCTTCCGGGGGCAACCGTCGGACCTTCTGGATGCCGAAACCAACCTGCGCTACGCCGTGCGCTACCTGCGCGGGGCGTGGCTTCTGGCGGATGGCAGCCATGACCGGGCCGTTATGTGGTATGCGCGCGGCTATTATTACGAGGCAAAGCGGCGCGGGATGCTGGTCGAGACGGGCCTGCGCAGCTGATTGTCGCAGCTGATTGTTTCTGAACAGACGGGGCCACAAAAAGAAAGGGGGCCGTTGGCTCGACCCCTCTTTCGTTTCCTGCCTGCCTTGTCCTGTAACGCACAAGGCGCGCTGATGACGTGAACCGGACCGCGCGCCGAAAACCTAGTCAAGGTATAGGCGAATCGATTCGAATCAGTCAACATAAAGTGATTCGTTTTACCGGATAATCGTCGCCTCGCCGCTGGACATGCCGCGATCCTGACCTATCCGTTGTCGCGCAGGACCCCGCCCGCCAGATAAAGCGAGCCGCAGATCAACACCCGCGCTTGCGGATCACGGGCGGCGATATCGGACAGGGCCGCGGCGACCGAATGGGAAACCGTGGCCGTGATCGCCGCCTCGGTCGCCGCTGCCGCGGTCTCCTCCGCCGACAGCGTGGCCGCCGTGTCCGGAATACTGACCGCATGCAGGCTGGCCACATGTGGTGCCATCGGCCGCAGATAGCCTCCAATATCCTTGGTGTTCAGCATCCCGCAGATCAGATGCGTGGGTCGCTTGGGCAACGTCGCCAGATGCGCGCCAATCGCCTCGCCCGCCGCCGGGTTATGCCCACCGTCCAGCCACAGCTCGACCCCGGGTGCCAGATCGACCAGCGGACCGTACCGCAACCGCTGCATCCGCGCCGGCCAGAAGGCGCGGCTCACCGCCGCCTCATAGGTCACCTCGGGCTGACCCAGATACCGCAGCGCCGCCAGCGCCGCCCCTGCGTTCTGGATCTGATGCGCACCGGGCAGGTTCGGCAAGGGCAGGTCCAGCAAGCCGTTTTCGTCCTGATAGACCATCCGGTCGCCGTCCCGCGCGATATGCCAATGCTGCCCGTGGATCAGCAGGGGTGCCCCGACACGCGCGGCAATCGCCTCGATCGCGTCCAACCCCTCATCCGTCTGCGGCCCGACCACGCAGGTCACCCCACGCTTGAGGATCCCTGCCTTCTCGCCTGCGATCTTGGCCACAGTGTCGCCCAGATATTGCTCATGATCCATCGAAACCGGTGTGATGATGCACAGTTCAGGCTTTTCGATCACATTTGTTGCATCCAACCGCCCCCCCAGCCCGACCTCAAGCAAGGTGTAATCCGCAGGCGTGCGGGCAAAGGCCAGCAGCGCCGCACAGGTCGTGATCTCGAAATAGGTGATGTTCGCGCCATCATTGGCGGCGTAACACTCCTCCAGCATCTGCGTCAGATGCGGCTCGGAAATCAGCTCGCCCGCCAGCCTGATCCGCTCATGGAACCGCGCCAGATGCGGCGAGGTATAGGCGTGCACACGATGCCCCGCCGCCTCAAGCCCGGCGCGGATCATCGCCTGCGTGCTGCCCTTGCCATTGGTGCCTGCGATATGGATCACCGGCGGCAGCTTGTCCTGCGGGTTGTCCAACGCCGCCAACAGACGCCAGACACGGTCCAGCGTCAGGTCGATGATCTTGGGGTGAAGCGCCATCATCCGCTCAAGGATGACGTCCGAACCGGGCGCGGCCATGTGGCGTCAGGTCGCTTTGGCAGCGGCCGCAGGTGCCGCCGCCGTTGGTTCGGGCGCAGGCAGATCGCCCCGCACAGCCGGGGATTGCCGCAGCAGCATCCGGGTAATGGTGATCAACTCCTCCCGCAGCTTGGTCCGCGCGGTCACGCGGTCCAGCATCCCGTGATCCAGCAGATATTCCGCCCGCTGGAACCCCTCGGGCAGCTTCTCGCGGATGGTCTGTTCGATCACGCGCGGCCCTGCAAAGCAGATCAGCGCACCGGGTTCGGCAATCTGCACATCGCCCAGCATCGCATAAGACGCGGTCACGCCGCCCGTCGTGGGATGCGTCAGCACCACGATATAGGGCAGCCCCGCTTCCTTGAGCATCTGGATCGCCACGGTGGACCGGGGCATCTGCATCAGCGACAGGATCCCCTCCTGCATCCGCGCGCCACCAGCGGCGGAAAACAGGATCAGCGGGCGCTTCAGCTTCACCGCTTCCTCGGCGGCTGCAATGATCGCATTGCCCACATACATGCCCATGGACCCACCCATGAAGCTGAAATCCTGCGCCGCAGCCACGATGGGCGTGCGCCCGATCTCACCAGCGGCAACCAGCATCGCATCCCGCTCGCCCGTGGCCTTCTGCGCGGCCTTCATCCGTTCGGGATATTTCTTCTGGTCGCGGAACTGCAACGGATCGGCCAGCGGTTCCGGCACCGCCACCTCGGTGAACACGCCACCATCGAACAGCGCCTTCAACGACGAGGGCAGTTTGTGAGTCTTGGTTTGACTCACTCTTTCTGCCCTCCCGCGCCGATACAGTAGAAACAGCGGAGGGCTTGAATGAAGCCTTCCG
>NCJR01000302.1 GCA_002282555.1 Rhodobacterales bacterium 34-62-10 | reverse complement strand
CGGCGTAGAATTCGGCGACGCGGTTCCAGTCCTTCGTCTCCTCCAGCCCGGTATGCATCGAGCCCATGAGGACGCGGTTCTTGAGCGTGGTATGGCCCAGATCGAGCGGGGCCAGAAGATGCGGGTAATCGGTCATGGTGAAGCCCTTTGATTTTGGGGGCATCAGAACGCGGGGCGGGGCGTTTGTCACCAGAAACCCAGCGTCAGGCGACGGGGTGCGGGTGTCAGAGGGTGTTCTCGAGCACGAAGGGCGTCTCGAAATAGTCGAAGCTGGGGGGTGCGCCGTAGATGCCGCGCACTTTTTCGCACCATGCCGCGTCATGCCCGGCTTTGGCGGCATCAAGGCTTTTCCACAGATAGACGCCGCCGCCGCGCTGCCCTGCGGGGTCATAGAGGTAGTTCTTGCGGATCAGGTCGGGATTGGCGGACCAGCCCGGCACGGTCGCCTGAAAATTGGCGATGACCTGATCGCGGGTCATGCCATCGGGGATCGGGAAGGTGACGATTTCGGTGATCATGGCGGCTGTCCTTGTCCTTACATGGTTTCCAGACAATGCCGCCGGAAGGCGCGTTTGAGAAGGTCCAGTTCTTCGCGCAGCAGGTCCATCTCGGCGCGGATGTCGTCGGCCAGCGCCTCGCCCGCGAGGATCGCGAAACTGTCCAGCGTTTCGCCGGTTTCGACGTTGCGGATCAGGAAGGTGTGTATCCCGTCGCTGAGCGCGTCACGCGGGATCGGGATTCGCAGGTTCCAGACGCCAGTCCCGGTGTCCACCAGATCGGCACCGGGGACGGGTTGTTCCAGATGGGTCACGGCAATCGCGGGACGCTTGCCGGAGGTGCCGCCGGTCACGACGCCTTCCCAGATCCCTTGAAACAGGCGGGTTTTGGTGACTGTCAGATCGCTCACATGCACATCCTTGGGGGTCAATGTTGCGGGTTCGGCGTGGTCTAAAGCTCGGCGCGGGGGCGGCGGCTGAAGGTCAGGTCGCGCAGGATCACCTGATTCATTTCGGGGCCTTCGAAGATCAGGTCGATCCATGCCTTTTCGACACGCTTTTCGTTCATGCTGGAATAGGCCAGATCGAATTCGACCATGATGTCTTCCTCGTGCAACGGCAATTCGCGCACGATCTGTTCGGTGTTGGGCCCGTGGCGGATGTTCAGGCGGGCGAAAATCTCGAGCGGTTTTTCCATCTCGACGATAGTGTTCATGCGGATCAGGTGGCGGCGTTTCAGACCCGCGATGGCATCGGGCGGCAGGTCCACCACCAGCGACAGGAAGGAGCCGTCAAAGCGGAACACATCCATCCTGAGGCCGAAGGGGGCCAGATCCCGTTCACGGCGGTTGCGCAGCTGGCGCAGGGTCAGTTCTGAGCGGTCGCAGTCGTGAAACAGCGTGACTTCGCTGCCCAGCATGCTTTTGCTTTGCACCGAGGCAAGGCCGGGCGTCGGCAGGGGGCCGCGCCAAAGCTCGGGCCGCCAGCCCCAGTCCGAGCCATGCGGACGGCGGAAGGCGGTTGATCCGATCATCGGCAGGGCCAGGCGGCTTTCGGCGACATGGATCAGGTCGTCCAGATGGCGGCGCAACTGACGCGCGCGCTGCCGTTGCAGGCGCAGTTCGGACAGATCGGTCCTGTCGGCCTTTGACGCGGCACTGGCCCAGCGGCTGCGGCTGCGCGCATAGCGGATCGCGTCCAACATCCTGCCGCCCAGATTTGCCATCACCCTTGTCTGCCCTTTTGTGGATACCGCGCCGCGTTGTCGCTGCATCTATCGTCAATCACCGAAACAAACCTTAACAATGCTTCCGATTGATGCAAATGCGGAAACACTGTGGCGGGCTTACTCTTCTGTTGTCCTGGCCTGTACCGCCGTGCTTGCGGCGGCTTCGCTGTCGCGGCGGATCGTGTCGGCCAAGGCAATCATCATGCGCATCCCTTCATCCCCGGTCATCGGGCTGTCGGTGCCGGCATAGAGGGCCAGTCCGATCACCTGACCGTTCAACGCCATCAGACCGCGCCAATGCCGCTGATCCGCACTGGGCGGGATGCTGGCACCGCCGCTGACCTGCAGCAGGCTTAGCCCATCGTCGCGGTTGATGGCCCTGAGGATCTGACCGCGTCCCAAGGCGGTCTGGAAGGCGCGGCTGTCCGTGCTGACCTCGCCCTGGATCGCCGGGGTGGTCGAGATCGTGATGATCGTGGGTTCCACGACCACGCCCGTCGCCTCGCCTGTCAGACTGGCGCAACTGCCGATGAGGGCGAAGCCGCCCGAGGCGCGCTCGCGGAAACTGCGGGCGTCGATGCAATAGCCGCGCGGTGGGCTGACCACGACCGTGCCGCCAGCCAGTTCTGCCCGGGTCAGGACAGGCGCACCCGTGGGCGCGCCTGCCAGATCAAGGCATCCCGCCAGCGCAAGCGTCAGCACAAGGGCGACACCGGCGCGTGATGGTAGGGCGGGGACGATGTCAGAGATCCATATAAATATGTTTTTCGGCCTTGGCCCCCGGATGGGTGACCGCGCCCTTGTAGGTCTCGCCGACGATCTGGGCATATTTCCATAGCGCGCCGCTGGCATAGATCGTGGGACGCGGGCCTTTCCAGTCGGCTTTGCGGGCCTCAAGCTCGGCATCGGTCAGGGCCACGCTGATTTCGCCCTTGAGGGCGTTCAGCGTGATCATGTCGCCGTCTTTCAGCATCGCGATGGGGCCGCCATGGAATGTCGCCATCCTTGATCAGCGCGATGGGGCCGCCGTGGGCGGCTTCCGGGCCGACATGGCCCACGCAGAAGCCGCGGGTGGCCCCGGAGAAGCGGCCATCGGTGATCAGCGCCACTTTCTTGCCCATGCCCTGACCCGAGATCGCGGCGGTGGTGGCCAGCATTTCGCGCATGCCGGGGCCACCGGCGGGGCCTTCATTGCGGATGACGATGACATCGCCTTCCTTGTAATCGCGGCGCTGGACGGCGGCGAAGGCGTCTTCTTCGCATTCGAACACGCGGGCGGGGCCGGTGAAGACCTGCTGATCCTCGGACATGCCTGCGACTTTCACGATGGCGCCTGTGGGGGCAAGGTTGCCCTTGAGACCGACCACGCCGCCGGTCTTGGTGATCGGGTTGGCGACGGTGTGGATGACCTTGCCATCCGCTTCGCGGGTGATCATGTCCAGTTCTTCGCCGATGCTGTTGCCGCTGGCGGTGATGCAATCCTCGTGCAGCAGGCCCGCTTTGCGCAGTTCCTTCATCACGACGGGGACGCCGCCTGCCTCATAGAGATCCTTGGCGACGTAATCGCCACCCGGCTTGAGGTTCACGAAATAGGGCGTGTCGCGGAAAATCTCGCACACGTCGTCAAGGAAGAAGTCGATCCCCGCCTCGTGAGCAATCGCGGGCAGGTGCAGGCCGGCATTGGTGGAGCCACCGGTGCAGGCGACGATGCGGGCGGCGTTTTGCAGGGATTTCAGCGTGACGATATCGCGGGCGCGGATGTTCTTTTCGATCAGGTTCATGACCGCACGCCCCGACGCCTCGCCATATTGGTCGCGGCTTTCATAGGGGGCGGGCATGCCGGAGGAGTTCATCAGCGCAAGGCCGATCGCCTCGGAGACGCAGGCCATGGTGTTGGCGGTGAACTGGCCGCCGCAGGCACCCGAGGTGGGGCAAGCGACGCGTTCCAGAATTTCCAGCTCGGCATCCGACATATTGCCGGCCTGATGCTGACCCACGGCTTCGAACACGTCCTGCACGGTGACATCCTTGCCGTTCAACCGGCCCGGCAGGATCGACCCGCCATAGATGAACACGGAGGGCGTATTGAGGCGGACCATGGCCATCATCATGCCCGGCAGCGATTTGTCGCAGCCAGCCAGACCCACGATGGCGTCATAGCAATGGCCGCGCATGGTCAGTTCGACCGTATCGGCAATCGCATCGCGTGAGGCGAGGGATGAGCGCATCCCCTCATGCCCCATGGCGATACCATCCGTCACGGTGATCGTGGTGAATTCGCGCGGGGTGCCGAAGGCCTGCTTGACGCCCATTTTCACGGATTGCGCCTGACGGTTCAGGGCGATGTTGCAGGGGGCAGCCTCGTTCCAGCAGGTGGCCACGCCGACGAGGGGCTGGTGAATCTCCTCCTCGTTCAGGCCCATGGCGTAGAGATATGAGCGATGCGGCGCGCGGGCGGGCCCTTCGGTCACATAGCGGCTGGGCAATTTGGATTTGTCGATGCGCGGTTTTGTGGACATGGCGGCCTCCCCGGTAACTGTGTCCGGATCGGAATAAAGAAGCGTTTCGCGTGGCACAAGTGTGATTGCAGGACGTGGCGTCATGAGGGGCGCGGGTCTGCTGCGGCGTTGACACAGGCGGCGGCTGGGCAAAGACTGGTCGCAGGCATCGCGGAGGGGAGGACGAGATGGCACAGGATGGCATGGCGGCGGCGGGCAGATCGCATCAGGCGCTGGGGCGGGATTTCTTTTCCACCGATGAAATCCGCGCTTTGGCCGAGCGGTCTGATCTGTGGGGCTGGTGGTTGGTGGTGCATTGCTGGGGCACGATTGCGCTGGCGCTGGTGCTGTTCGGGGTCTGGCCGAACCCGCTGACCTTTGTGCTGGCCGTGGT
>NCJR01000301.1 GCA_002282555.1 Rhodobacterales bacterium 34-62-10 | reverse complement strand
CCTCATGGACATAAACCGTTCGGCCAAACCAAGGGTGCCAGCGATAAAGAACCTCGCGCCGGTCGTTAACGTGGGTGTTCTGACGTTCAATTGTACAACCATCAACGCCCTCACACTGCCCATAGCGGTCAACCGCCCGCCGTGGTCTACTTCAATGCAATCGCAACCGATCAGCAGGTGCAGGCAGTAGCTTAAACAACTCTAAAATCTGTCCAAGCGTTGGGGAGTACCTCATCTGCGCGCTGTTATCCTCGAGCTGCATCAACGCGTCGGCGCGAAAGGTCGGAGGTGTGCTTTTGGCAACAAGATAAGCGGAAATTCCAAACACCAGGGTAAAGGCAATGACCCAGTATTTGCCCGCCCAAAGTTGACGGACAAGCTGCATGAGGTCGGTATCGGCAGCTTCTACAGGTTCATCCATCGCAGACGGTGTCATGGCTCACTCCTTCGGCGCAAGACGCCGGGCCCAGGCTTCGGCGGCTTCTGATAGCGCCGTAAATGTCTTCTCGTGAAATTCGATCGGCCGCAGATAGGGGTCGGCAATCCCCGTCTCTCCGGTCCATTTGTCAAACAACATCACACGCCCGGCCAGTTGTGGGGCCATCCGGGCAATCTCACGCTTGTGACCAGGTTCCATCACCAGGATCAGATCGTGTTCTGCGCCCAGACTGGCCGTAAACTGCCGCGCCACATGCCCATGGAGCGACAGGTCATGCGCGGCGGCCACCGCGCTGGCCGTCTTGTCAGCAGGCTTGCCGACAAGAGCATTGATCCCTGCCGATGTCACCTCAAGCTCTGGCAGGGCCTGCCGCAGCAGCCGCTCACCGACAGGCGAGCGGCAGATATTGCCGACGCAGACCACAAGGATCGAATTGAACATGCCGCATCACTCGGTCGCCAGCGTATCCAGGCCGCCGGCTACGGTGATCGTGGGCAGAATGGCGCTGACCGTGTCGTTCCAACGGCCCAGTGGCGATCGCGTCACATAAACAACGTCATTGGGCGCCAGCATGAACTTCGTGCCCAGCACAAAGCCTGTCGGGCTGCTGGTGTCCAACTGGTAGACATGGATCGCATTGCCATGGTTGCGGAACACGAAGACGCCGCGCGCATCGGCCCGGACATCGGCAAGTCCACCTTGACGGGTCACTGCCTGAGTCAGGGACATGTCATCCTCGGACAGATCGACGGTCGAGGGTGAGACAATCTCGCCCAGGACAAAGGCATCCATCGGACGACGACGCGAGACCGAGATGGTATCGCCATTGATCAGGATCGGGTTGTTCGTCAGGCGCCCACCGCGCAGGAAAGTGTCGAAATTGATGTTATAGGTCTTGCCACGACGTTGCAGGGTCACACGGGCGGAATCCGCATCATCGGTCAGACCCCCGGCGGCGTTCACCGCTTCAAGCAGGGTCAAGGGCACGTTGGTCAGTGGCTGGCGGTTCGGCGTTTCAACCTCGCCGGTCACGACAACTGCCTGCGAGTTGAACGCCGCGACGCGGACTTCAAGCTGCGGATCGGGGATGAATTCGGCCAGACGGGTCTGCAATTCCTCGCGGATCTGCTCGGGTGCGCGGCCCGCGGCCTGCACCTGTCCGACGAAGGGATAGAAGAACGTGCCGTCCGCCTGCACGCGGAACCCGGATTCCGCAGCGGTCCGCATCGGGCCGGCGGGCAGGGTCAGTTCGGGATGATCGAAGACGTCGATGCTCAGGATGTCGCCGACACCGATCTGGTAGTTCCAGACCTGGCTATCGGGCACAGTCATCGAACCGGGCGTGCGCCGCGGCTGCGAGAAGCTGGCCACGTTGTTCGCATCCAGCCGCGTCACTATCACATTCGCGGGCAAGTCCGCCTGCTTGCTCTCGTCGATCGGAAACTCGGTGTAACCTTGCGTACAGGCCGCAAGAAAGGCTGACATCACCAGTGAGCCTATCAATTTCCGCATGGTTTTCTCCACATCCCAGGTTCTTTTTGCCCGACACCGCCGCCAGACTTTTTTATCAAGGCTCTGTCGCAGGGACCGTCGAAGAAAACCACAAGATATAGAAACACACAAAACGCCGCTAATGACGGCAGACTGTCCTTGGCAAGCCAATACTTGCCGAGGACTTTAATCGTCTAACGGTTCAAGAGTAAACACCTATTGGGTGCAAAATAAGGCATATCGCACCACAACCTGTAGGGTTGTAGCGGTTAGGCAACTGGAACGCGCCAACGGGCCAGACGGGATTCAACCCCGCCCAAGGTTCTGATGCAGTATTGCCGGAGTGGGCCTGACACCGCCCCGTATCTGCGTCTTAGCTCTTGTCCATCTGTTCGTCGTTCATTTTCAGTAGTTTAGTTTAGGTTTCCGTTCGCTGGCCGTGCACCACCTTGTTATTTTCCGCCTTTGCTCCGGCCCGGCACCACGTCGTTGGGACGTTGATGGCAGGCCCATCCTTGGGGCAAAGCGCGATCACGGACAAAGGAACGGTTACGCCTCTCTTGTTGCTCGTGTTATACCAATATCACCGTTTTGCGCTTTCTTCAATCTGAGCAGGAGCAAGGTCGAACGCTGTGCGGATTTTCGACAACTATGAGAGTATTAGGACGCATCCGTTCGTGGCACTTAGCTGGCTTATGGGCTCTGATGATGTGACCGCCCCCCGACGGCATCAATGTGCCAAGGTGGGTCTGCAACGATCCACAAAGGAGAGCGGTCATGTCGAAGATTATCACGG
>NCJR01000300.1 GCA_002282555.1 Rhodobacterales bacterium 34-62-10 | reverse complement strand
TGCGCAACCCCTCGGCCGCAGCTGGCCAGACCGCCACGCTGTTCATCGGCATCGCATTCGCAGAAGCACTGGGCATCTTCTCGTTCCTGGTCGCACTGCTGCTGATGTTCGCCGTCTGATCCGTTCAGAGGCATCGACGATCGGATGGGCCTGACGGCCCATCCATCCACCACCGCACGTATCCCGAGGGAGAACGACATGGCAACCGAACCAACCGGCGCAGCAACCGGCCCTGGCATGCCGCAACTGGATTTCTCGACCTTCGGCAACCAGATCTTCTGGCTGCTGATCACTTTGGTCGTGATCTACATGATCCTCTCCCGCGTCGCCCTGCCGCGTATCAGCGCTGTTCTGGCTGAACGTCAGGGCACGATCACCAATGACATCGCTGCGGCCGAAAACCTCAAGGCCAAGGCGATCGAGGCAGAAGCCGCCTACAACAAGGCCCTCGCAGATGCCCGCACCGAGGCCAACAGCATCATCGCTGAAGCCAAAGCCGAGATTCAGGCCGATCTTGACCGCGCCATCGCCACGGCAGACGCGCAGATCGCCGCCAAGACCGCCGAGGGCGAGAAGGCAATCGCCGAAATCCGCGCCTCCGCGCTGGAAAACGTCACGGAAGTGGCCCGCGACACTGCCGCAGAAATCGTTGCCGCCATGGGTGGCAAGGCCGATGCAGGCAGCGTGACCGCCGCCGTCACCGCCCGGATGAAAGGGTGAACCCGATGCGCAAACTGATCCTTATTCCCGCGCTTGTGGCGCTGACCACATCGCCCGCTCTGGCCGCAGAAGGCCCGTTCTTCTCGCTCAAGAACTCGGACTTCGTGGTTCTGATCTCGTTCCTGATCTTTGTCGGCATCCTGTTCTATTTCAAGGTGCCCGCACTGGTGAACGGCCTGCTGGACAAGCGCGCCGCGATGATCAAGGCCGAACTGGAAGAGGCCCGCGCCCTGCGCGAACAAGCCCAGACCCTGCTCGCCTCCTATGAGCGCAAGCAGAAAGAAGTGCAGGAACAGGCCGAGCGTATCATCGCCCAGGCCCGTGACGAGGCGACAGCCGTCGCAGCACAGGCCAAGGAAGACCTCAAGAAATCGATCGCGCGCCGGATTGCGTCGGCCGAAGACCAGATCGCCTCTGCCGAAGCCGCCGCCATCAAGGAAGTGCGCGACCGCGCCGTGGTGATCGCGATCGGTGCCGCCCGCGATGTCATCGCCAAGCAGATGACAGCCGCAGATGCCGGCAAGATGATCGACGACGGTATCGCCATCGTGGATGCCAAGCTGCACTGATCACGCGGCCCGCGTCACGCAACAGAATGACCCCGCAGCACTGTCTGCGGGGTTTTTTCATGTCGCAAGGATCACATGTCGCAAGGATCTCATGTGGCAAGGATCACAGGAATAGCCGCGTCGCGCTACCGCCGCTGTTCGTGCTCGTACCGCTGCCGCGCGATGGCTTCGTGCTGTTCGGCCCTCTTCTGATCCGTCAGCGCCCGCTCGACAAAGTTCAGATGCGCCTCGACCGCCGCGCGCGCGCCCGACGGATCACGCGCCTGCACCGCCTCGTTGATTGCGCGGTGCTGGTCCAGCAGCAGATCGCGGGTGCTGCGGTTGCGGAACATGATCTGGCGGTTATAGAACACCCCCTCGCGCAGCAATTCATACATCGACCGCATCATGTGCAGCATGATGACATTGTGGCTTGCCTCGATGATCGACAGGTGGAAATCGGCATCCAGCAGCGCCTCATCCGCCGGATCGCGCTTGGCATGGGCGGCGACCATCTTGTCAAAGATCGTCTGGATCACCCGCAGATCGGTATCGGACGCCAGCCGCGCGGCGCGCTCTGCCGCCAAGCCCTCCATGTCGCGTCGAAAGGCGATGTAATCGAACACCGCCTCGTCATGCGCCGCGAACAGCCGGATCAGCGCAGGCGAGAACGCACCGCCCAACACATCGGCCACATAGATGCCCGCTCCGGCCTTGCTGATCAGCAAACCCTTGTCCTGCAACTCGGCCACCGCCTCGCGCAGCGACGGGCGGGAAATACCCAGCCGTTCGGACAATTCCCGCTCGGACGGCAGCCGCTCACCGGGCCGCAGGATACCCCGCAGGATCAGCAATTCGATCTGATGGGTCACGGTGGTCGAGATTTTTTCGGGTTGAACCGACCGGAACGGCATGGGGCACCTCGTTTGAATTGGTCAAATCATATGACCAGCCAAACCGCCCGACAACCGCAAATCCAACCCATCACAGCATCAGCGACACCACGTAAGGCGCAAGAATTGCGGTCAGCAGGGCGTTCAGCCCCATCCCGATGCCCGCAAAAGCGCCGGCTGTGTCATTCACCTGAAACGCCCGCGCCGTGCCGATCCCATGCGCCGCCACACCCACCGCAAATCCCCGCGCGCGCCAGTCGCGGTTACGCATCAGCCGCATCAGGGGGGTCACGATCACCGCCCCGATGATCCCCGTCAGGATCACCAGTGCCGCCGTCAGCGTGGGCAGACCGCCCAACTGCTCGGCAATGCCGATGGCGACCGGCGCGGTGGTGGATTTGGGCGCCAGCGACAGCCACACCGGCCCGTCAATCCCCAAAGCCCGCGCAATCCACAGGGCCGAGA
Source organism: Rhodobacterales bacterium 34-62-10 (assembly GCA_002282555.1). GTDB lineage: Bacteria > Pseudomonadota > Alphaproteobacteria > Rhodobacterales > Rhodobacteraceae > Seohaeicola. The sequence goes on along the minus strand of NCJR01000300.1, from coordinate 101 downwards.
CGATGGCCGTGACCGACCCCGCCAGCAGCGCCGCCAGCATCGGCAAGAGCGCCCGCTGGATCTGCGCACGATTGGCATAAAGCGGCAGCGCCAGCGCCACC
>NCJR01000044.1 GCA_002282555.1 Rhodobacterales bacterium 34-62-10 | reverse complement strand
GCCGCCGTGGGCGCAATATCGCGCGGATCGGCGATCTTCTGGAAATAGGTTTTCAGCGCCAGCGCCATGGCAAAGAACACATGATCCATCACATACAGAAACGCCGCCATCATCACGCCCCAGCCGAACCAATAGATCCCGCCATAGCCCAGAAACACCGCCACCAGCCCGATATATTCCACACCCAGCGCCTTGCGCTCGCCCCAGCGCGCCACCGCCCGCCCCAGCAGCGGGGCCGCGATCATGTTCACCACCAGATTGATGGTGAACAGCGCCGTCACCTCGTGGACGCGAAAGCCGAATTTCTCGACCATCATGAAGCCTGCGAAGACAACGAAAATCTGCCGCCGCGCGCCGGACATGAACTGCAGCGCGTAATACAGCCAATACCGCCGCCGCAGCACCATCTTCTTGATCTGCGGATGGGGTGCCTCGAACTGCGGATAGGCCAGCAATGCGAACAGCGCCACCGCCGCCGTGAACCCGCCCGCCAGCAGATAGACGATGTTATAGGTCAGCCCCAACGCCTCCCACGTCACGATGATGCAGAGATAGGCCACCAGCGTCGCCCCCGACCCCGCCGCCAAGAGCCAGCCCAGCATCTGCGGCGCGCGATCCTTGGGCAGCCATTGCAACTGCAACGACTGATTCACCGTCTCGTAATAATGAAAGCCGATCGACGACAGCATGGTGATCGTCAGAATCCCGCCCAGGGACGGAAACCACGCCGTGATCGCCGTCGCCACCCCCAGCAGGATCAGCGCCACCATCCCCAGAACCTGCTCGCGCATGAACATCAGGATCGCGATCACACCAATCGCCAGAAACCCCGGAATTTCGCGCACCGTATGCAGCCAGCCAATGTCCGACCCGTCAAACTGCGCCACCTCGATCACGAAGTTGTTGAGCAGCGCCGACCATGTGGCAAAGGCAATCGGCATGGCTGCGGCCATCAGGAACAGCAGCGTCACCGGACGACGCCACAGGGGAAGTGTATGGGCTTGGGCCAGCGGAATGATTTGCATGTTAACGGCTTACGCCGATTTTTCGCGCTTGGCGAGAGGCAAGATCACCCATCCGCGCAGATCCCCCTGTGCGCCCGCAAACCCCGCTCAGAGCGGCGAAAACCGATACTCCACCTCGGAAAACCGATCCCGCGGAAAGACATAAAGCATCCGGAACCCCTCCGGCCCCGCCACCGTGCCATGTTCGGCATCACCGGGGATGAACAGCGCCACACCGGGCGCCATCACCTGCGCCACCCCGTCCACCGTCACGACCGCCGCACCCTCCAGCCCGAAATACACCTCGGCCGGGCTGTGGCGATGCGGCAGCAGCGTCCCACCGGGGCCGAATTCCGCAATCCCCATCACCACCCCGGCTGTGGCCGTGCGATCCGCACAAAACAACGTCCGCCAGCGCACCGACCCGAATGCCGGATCCTCGCCCCCCTCCAACGGCTGCTCCGCCAGATCGACGCGCAGACCGCCCGCCTGCACCGCACCCGCAGCCATCGCCAGCAAAGCCGCCGCCATCAGACCCGCTTGCCCCTCGATCTGGCCCATATCGGCCACGACATTCTGATCCATCCGCCATCCCTCATGCTCTGCCCTCGCAGATAGCGCCTTCCCGCCACCAGATCGCGGATATTTGCGACACCGCACCGCACGCATTCGACGCGCACCCTCCGCCTCTGATCTGGATCAAGGACAGGCCCCGCCCGCCCTGTCATATCTTCGGCCGAACAACCAAGACGGGAACACATGCCATGGACCTTCTCAGCGTGGTGGACCGCATCGGCGAAGGACCGACCGCCGCCCTTCTGGGCCTGATAACCGGGGTCGTTTTCGGCATCGCCGCCCAACGCTCGCGCTTTTGCCTGCGCGCGGCGGCGGTGGAATTCGCACGCGGACAATTGGGCGACAAGGTCGCGGTCTGGCTTCTGACCATCTCGACCGCCATCGTCTGGGTGCAGGGCGCGCAGATGCTGGGCCTGATGCGCGCCGCCGATGCCCGCATGATGGCCGTGCCGGGCAGCTGGTCCGGTGCCATCATCGGCGGGCTTCTGTTCGGTGTGGGCATGGTGCTGGCGCGCGGCTGTTCGGGCCGACTTCTGGTGCTGGGCGCGACAGGCAACCTGCGCTCCATCGTGTCGGGGCTGATCTTCGCGGTTGTCGCCCAGATGAGCATCACCGGATGGCTTGGCCCCTTGCGCGACTGGCTGGCGGGGCTTTGGGTCACGGCTGGCGGGCGCAACATGGACATCCTCGCCACGCTGCACCTGCCCACATGGGCGGGCCTTGCCTTCGGCGCGGCCATGGCGCTGCTGGCGCTCGAATTGTCGCGCCGCAACCGCATAGGTGCCACCCGTCTGATCTTCGCCTCGGGCGTGGGCTTTGCCGTGGCACTGGGCTGGGTGCTGACCTTCGGACTGTCGCAGATCGCGTTCGAGCCTGTGCAGATCGAAAGCGCCAGCTTCACCGGACCCTCGGCGCGCATGCTGATGTTCACCCTCGACCGTGCCGCCCTGCTGGAATTCGATGTCGGGCTGGTGCCGGGCGTGTTCCTCGGCTCCTTCCTTGCCGCCGTCGTCACCCGCGAATTCAAGTTTCAGGGCTTCGAGAACGAGGGCAACATGCGCCGCGCGATGTTCGGCGCGGCCCTGATGGGCTTTGGCGGGATGCTGGCGGGCGGATGCGCCATCGGCGCGGGCGTCACGGGCGGGTCGATCTTCGTCGGCACCGCGTGGCTGGCGCTGTTCGCGATGTGGGTCGGCGCGATCCTCACCGATCTTGTGGTCGATCAGCAGGGCCGCCCCGTAACCGCCTGAGCGACCGCCTGACCAACAGCCTGACCCACAGCCTCAGCCACACCCTGACCCACCGCCCGACCACGCGTCGCGCGGGCGCATACGCCTGTCGTTTCCGGGCTGTCGCTGGCCCCAAGCGACTGCTACCAACCGGGCATGAGCCACCCCGGAGACCACCGATGACCCACCACGTGCTGACCGTCCAATGCCCCTCGACCCGTGGGATCGTCGCGGCGATTTCCGGCTTTCTGGCCGCGCAGGGCTGCAACATCACCGACAGCCACCAGTTCGACGATCCGCTGACGGGCATGTTCTTCGCGCGGATGACCTTCCACGCCGAAACCGGGGCCGCCCCCGATGACCTGCGCGCGGGCTTTGCCCCCATCGCCGCAACCTTCGCGATGGATTGGGCGATCCATGACGCGACAAGCCGGATGAAGGTCCTGCTGATGGTGTCGAATTTCGGCCATTGCCTGAACGATCTGCTCTATCGCTGGCGCATCGGCGCGCTGCCCATCGACATCGTGGGCGTGGTCTCCAACCACATGACCTATCAGAAAGTCGTCGTGAACCACGACCTGCCCTTCCACCAGATCAAGGTCACGAAAGAGAACAAGCCCGAGGCCGAAGCCCGCCTGATGGCATTGGTCGAGGAGTCGGGGGCAGAACTGATCGTCCTCGCCCGCTACATGCAGGTGCTGTCCGATGCGATCTGCCAGAAAATGTCGGGCCGGATCATCAATATCCACCATTCGTTTTTGCCCAGCTTCAAGGGCGCGAACCCCTACAAGCAGGCCTATGAACGTGGCGTGAAACTGATCGGGGCCACCGCCCATTACGTCACCGCCGATCTGGACGAAGGCCCGATCATCGAACAGGACACGGTCCGCATCACCCATGCCCAAAGCGCCGATGACTACGTCAGCCTTGGCCGCGATGTGGAAGCCCAGGTTCTCAGCCGCGCCATCCACGCCCATATCCACCACCGCGTGTTCCAGAACGGCAACAAGACGGTGGTGTTCCCGGCCAGCCCCGGCAGCTATGCCTCGGAACGGATGGGGTAAGGGCGCTACCAACCCCAGCCCCAAGCCCCCGCGCGGGGCTTGGGGCGATTGTTGGTTTTCCAATCCTCCCCGCGTGTCGGCGACCGCGCAGCCTAGGACGCTTTGTTTAAGATTTCCCTAACACGAACCCGTAACCCATTGAATTCCCTTACTCCGAAAAATGTCCCACGGTGGGACACATCCGCCAAACACCTTCAATAAAAACTCTGCGGATCAATATCGACAGCCAGCCGCAGGCTCCCCGTCAGCCTTACCTGCCCCAGCCACCGCCCCAGCGCCGCCTGCAAGGGCGCGCCCTTGTCGGCCCGCACCAGCAGCCGCACCCGGTGCCGCCCCCTGATCCGGGCAATCGGGGCCGGGGCGGGGCCATAGACCTGCGCGCCGATGGCCCTGAGTGGCCCATCATGCCGCGCCAGATGGGTGCCCAGATCAAAGGCCGCCTGCGCGTCCGTGGCCGAGATGATGATCCCTGCCATGCGCCCATAGGGGGGCACCCCCGCCTGCCGCCGCTCCTCGGCCTCGGCGCGCCAGAACCCCTCCTCATCGCCGGCAAGGATGGCGCGGATCACCGGGTGGTCGGGCTGGTGGGTCTGGAGAAGCGCCTGCCCCCGCTTCTCGGCCCGCCCTGCCCGCCCCGCCACCTGCCGCATCAACTGGAACGTCCGCTCGGCGGCGCGCAGGTCCGACCCCTGCAGCCCCAGATCCGCGTCGATCACCCCCACCAGCGTCAGCAGCGGAAAGTTGTGCCCCTTGGCCACCAGCTGGGTGCCGATGATGATATCCGCCCCACCCTGCGCGATACTCTCGATCTCGGCCTTCAACGCGCGGGCCGAGGCATACATATCCGACGACAGCGTCGCCACCCGCGCCTCGGGGAACAGGGCCTGCGCCTCCTCGGTCAGCCGCTCGACACCGGGCCCGACGGGGGCCAGCTTGCCCGCCACGTGGCAGGCAGGACAGGCCTCCGGCATCGGCTTGGTCTCGCCGCATTGATGGCAGACCAGACGTTTGAGGAACCGATGCTCCACCATCCGCGCGTCGCAATGATCGCAGCCGATCTGATGCCCGCAGGCCCGACACACCGTGGTCGGCGCATAGCCGCGCCGGTTGATGAACAGCAGCGCCTGCTCGCCCGCCGCGATCCGCTGCGTCACGGCCCGTTGCAAGGTGGGCGAGATCCAGCGGTTCGTGGGCAGGCTTTCCGCCCGCATATCAATCGCCCGCATCTCGGGCAGGACAGCCGCACCGAAACGGTCGGTCAGGACCAGCTTGTCATATTTGCCCGCTTCCGCATTGGCCCAGCTTTCAAGGCTTGGCGTAGCCGAGGCCAGCACCACCCTTGCGCCGCAGATCGCCGCGCGCAGCACCGCCATGTCGCGGGCATTATAAAGCACCCCGTCCTCTTGTTTGTAGGAGGTGTCGTGCTCCTCATCCACGACGATCAGGCCCAGATCGCGATAGGGCAGGAACAGCGCCGACCGCGCCCCCACCACCAACTGCGCGCCGCCTTCCGCCACCATGCGCCAGATGCGGCGGCGTTCGGTCACGGTCACGCCGGAATGCCATTCGGCGGGGCGCGCGCCAAACCGCGCCTCGACCCGGGTCAGGAATTCCGCCGTCAGCGCAATCTCGGGCAGCAGGACCAAAGCCTGCCGCCCTTGTCGCAACGCCTCGGCCACCGCTTCCAGATAGACCTCGGTCTTGCCCGACCCGGTGACCCCGCGCAAAAGCGTGGTGCCATAGGTGCCGCGTGCCACGGCCGCCCGCAAAGCCTCGGCCCCGGCCGCCTGATCCGCGTTCAGGGCCTTGCCGGGTTGACCGGGATCCAGCCGCGGAAAGGGCAGATCGCGGGGGCTGTCCTCCTCGGACACCGCGCCCTGCGCCGCCAGCCCCTTGACCACGCCTGTGGAGACACCCGCCATTTCCGCCAACTCGCGCAGGGTGAAGGCCAGCCCGCCATAGTCGCGCAGCACGTCGAGCACCTTTTCCCGCGCGGGCGTCATCCGGTCAGGCACGCCTTGGCCCAAACGGTAGATGCGCCGCATCGCGGGCGGATCGCCCAAGCCCGGCGCGCGGGTCGCCAGCCGCAGCATCGCAGACAGCGGCGTCATCGTGTAATCCGCAGCACGGGTCAGGAAATCCTGCATCTCGTCCCGCATGGGCGCCACGTCCAGCACCCGCCACGCATGGCGCACCTTGGCCAGATCGAAATCGCCGCGCCCCGGCCCCCAGACTACACCCAGCACCCGGCGCGGACCCAGCGGCACCTCGATGAAGGCCCCCACATGACAGCCGCCCTCGGGCGCGCGGTAATCCAGCACGCGGTCCAAGGGCTGCGTGGTCAGCACCGCGATCAGCGCGCCATGGGGGAAGAAATCGCTCAAGGGATTGCGGCTTTCGGTGAAAGGGGTTTCAGGGTTCCGCTCTATGGGGTAAAGCCATGGCAACGAAAGGCCAAGCCCCGAGGGAGCGTCATGAAGTTCTTTGTTGATACAGCCGATATCGCCGCGATTGCCGAGTTGAACGATCTGGGGATGGTGGATGGCGTGACCACCAACCCCTCATTGATCCTCAAGTCCGGGCGCGACATCATTGAAGTCACGCGGGAAATCGCCGAACTGGTGGATGGCCCGGTCAGTGCCGAGGTGGTGGCGCTGGACGCCCCCGCCATGATCGCCGAAGGCCGCAAGCTGGCCGCCATCGCGCCCAATATCGCGGTGAAGCTGCCGCTGACATGGGACGGGCTGAAAGCCTGCAAGGTCCTGTCGGGCGAGGGGTTCATGGTGAACGTGACGCTGTGCTTCAGCGCAAATCAGGCGCTTCTGGCGGCCAAGGCGGGGGCCAGCTTCATCAGCCCCTTCATCGGACGGCTGGATGATATCAACCTTGATGGGATGGAACTGATCGAGGATATCCGCATCATCTATGACAATTACGGGTTTGAAACCGAGATCCTTGCCGCCTCCATCCGCACGGTGAACCATGTGCTGGAATGTGCGCGGATCGGCGCGGATGTGATGACGGCCCCCCCTGAGGTGATCAAGAAACTGGCCAGCCATCCCCTGACCGATGCGGGTCTGGCCACGTTTTTGAAAGATTGGGAAAAAACGGGGCAGAAAATCCTCTGACCCCATGCTATAACCGCAAAAATCAAGAAGCAGACCCGAGGCAGGCATGAGCACGAAACCCGGAATGGACAGCGCGTTGCGCGACAAGATCATGGCGCAACCCGATGTCATCCTTGAGGATCGGGATCTGATGCGCGCCCTGATCGCCGCGAATGAGCGGATGATGGGCGCGAATATCATTGACTTGCGTGGCATCGCGATGGAACGGCTTGAGGCGCGGCTGGACCGGCTGGAGGATACGCATCGCAGCGTGATCGCCGCCGCCTATGACAATCTGGCCGGCACCAATCAGGTGCATCGCGCCATTCTGCGGATGCTGGACCCTGTCGAGTTCGAGGTGTTCCTGCGCGATCTGGGTGGCCCGGTGGCGGAAATCCTGCGGGTGGATTCGATCCGGCTGGTGCTGGAATCGGTGCAGAATGATCAGGATTCGGTGGTGAAACGCCTTGGCGATGTGCTGCGCGTGGCACAGCCCGGCTTCGTGGCTGATTACCTGAGCGGTGGGCGCGATGCGCCGCAGCGTCAGGTGACGCTGCGCCAGATGCAGGAGGGCAGCGCCGCAATCTATGGCGACAAGGCGGGGTGGATCCGGTCCGAGGCCTGTCTGCGGCTGGATTTCGGCGCGGGCCGTCTGCCGGGCATGCTGGTCATGGGGGCCGAGGACCCGCATCAGTTCAACCCCAGTCAGGGCACGGATCTTCTGGCGTTTTTTGCAGGTGTGTTCGAAAGATCGATGCGCCGCTGGCTCTCATGAGCCTGATCTCCGACGCCGCGACCGAGGCTGTGCGCGCTTGGCTTGAGGGGCAAAAGACCCTCAATGGGGCGTCCGACAATACGGTCGAGGCCTATCGCCGCGACGTTCTGGATTTCGTGGGTTTCATGGCCGCGCATCACGGCGCGCCGCAGGGGTTTGCTGCGTTGTCGCGCATCACCGTATCCGACATGCGGGCATGGATGGCCGCGACCCGCGCGGATGACGTGGGCGCGCGGTCGCTGGCGCGCAAGCTGTCGGCGGTCAAGACCTTCTATCGCTGGCTGGCCGCGCGTGAAGGGTTCGAGCCGACCGCCGTGTTGTCCACCCGCAGCCCCAAGTTCCAGCGCAAGCTGCCCCGCCCCTTGGCCGAGGATGCGGCCCGCGCCATGATCGACCGGGTCGAGATGCAGTCGCGCCACGATTGGGTCGCCGCGCGCGATATGGCCGTGGTCACGGTGCTGTACGGCTGCGGCTTGCGGATTTCCGAGGCGCTGGCGCTGACCGGGGCCGATCTGCCGCTGCCCGCCACCCTCAGGATCATCGGCAAGGGCGGCAAGGAGCGTGTGGTTCCCGTGATCCCTGCCGCGCGCGATGCAGTCGGTCACTATGCGCGGCTGTGCCCGCACCCGCTTGAGGCGGATCACCCGCTGTTTCGGGGCTTGCGCGGCGGGCCGCTGAACCCGCGCGCGATCCAGAAGGTGATGGAACAGGCGCGGCTGCAACTGGGCCTGCCCGCCAGCGCCACGCCGCATGCGATGCGGCACAGCTTTGCCACGCATCTGTTGAACGCGGGCGGCGATCTGCGCGCGATACAGGAACTGCTGGGCCACGCCTCGCTATCCACGACGCAGGCTTATACGGCCGTGGATACCGCACGGCTGATGCAGGTCTATGAGGCCAGCCACCCCCGCGCCACCACCAAATCCGAGGATGCCGCATGACCCCGCAGATCAAGGCGCTGGCCGTTCATCTGTTCACCGCAACGGGCGCTGTCTTTGCGATGCTGGCGATGCTGGCCGCTGTGGATGGTGAATGGGATCTGATGTTTCTCTGGCTGGTGGTGGCCTTTGCCGTGGACGGGATCGACGGTCCGCTGGCGCGCAAATACAACGTCAAGAAACATGCCGCCGAATTCGATGGGGTTCTGCTTGATCTGATCATCGACTACCTGACCTATGTGTTCATCCCGGCCTTTGCCCTGTTCAAATCGGGGCTTCTGCCCGGCTGGACCGGCTGGTTTGCGATCATCGTGATCACCTTTGCCAGTGCCATGTATTTCGCCGATACGCGGATGAAAACCAAGGATAATTCCTTCTCCGGCTTTCCCGGTTGCTGGAACATGCTGGTGCTGGTGCTGTTTGCGCTCAAGCCCGATTTCTGGGTGATCCTGATCCTGGTCTCGGTACTGGCGGCGGGGATGTTCATCCCGCTCAAGTTCATCCATCCGGTGCGCACCAAGCGCTGGCGCAACATCTCGTTGCCCATGGCGCTGGCCTGGACCTTTTTTGCGGGCTGGGCGGCCTGGGTGGATTTCCACCCGGAAAGCTGGGCGCATTGGGGATTGGTCGTCACCTCGGTCTATCTGCTGTTTGCGGGAATCGCGCAGCAGATCATTCCCCTGCGCCGCGCCACCTGAGGCCTGTGGAAAAGGGGCGAAGCCTGCGCTGCGCCCCTTTGGTTTCTTCTTGCTGCAAATATCCAACTCTGCCCGCAGCGCAGGCGCGCCGCGGATCAGTCCAGCGCCGCGTCGCAGCGTTCGCAGACACCCGCATGGCTATGGCTGCCCACATCGGGCAGGATTTTCCAGCAGCGCCCGCATTTGTCGCCATCCGCCTCGCGGAAGACCACCGCGACGCCGGGCACATCAGGCAGGGTGAACGCGTCCTGCGGGGCCTCGGACCCGCTCAACCCGATGGCGGAGGTGATGCAGACATCCTCGAACGCGACCGATCCCAGAATTTCCAGCAGTTCGGGATCGCGGACATGCACCATGGGCGCGGCCTCAAGGCTGGCGCCGATCACCTTGGCGGTGCGCTGCACCTCCAAGGCGGCGGTCACCACGCGGCGCGCGGCACGCACCCGCGCCCATTTCGCGGCCAGCGCCTCGTCCAGCCAATCGGCGGGCGTTGCGGGGATATCCTGCAAATGGATTGAGCTCTCCTCGCCGGGGAAGCGTTCCAGCCAGACCTCCTCCATCGTGAAGACCAGCACCGGGGCCAGCCATGTGGTCAGGCGGTGGAACAGGATATCGAGCACCGTGCGCGCGGCGCGGCGGCGGGCGGTGTCGCCATCGCAATAAAGCGCGTCCTTGCGGATGTCGAAATAGAAGGCCGACAGGTCCACGGTCGCAAAGTTGAACACGGCCTGAAACACGCCCTGGAAATCATAGGCGGCATAGCCTTCACGCACACGCGTGTCCAATTCGGCCAGACGGTGCAGCACCCAGCGTTCCAGTTCCGGCATATCCGCCGGGTCCACACGGTCAGCCTCGGAAAAGTCAGCCAATGACCCCAGCAGAAAGCGCATCGTGTTGCGCAACCGGCGATACCCATCCGCGGTCCCCTTGAGGATTTCCGGCCCGATCCGCAGATCGGCGGTGTAATCCGACTGCGCCACCCAAAGCCGCAGGATATCCGCGCCGTACTGCTTGACCACCTCTTCGGGGGCCACGGTATTGCCAAGCGATTTGGACATCTTGTTGCCCTTCTCGTCCAGCGTGAAACCGTGGGTCAGCACGCCGCGATAGGGCGCGCGCCCCCGCGTGCCGCAGGCTTGCAGCATCGAGGAATGGAACCAGCCACGATGCTGGTCAGTGCCTTCCAGATAGAGATCAGCCAGACCATCCTCGGACCCGTCCGCACGGTCGCGCAGCACGAAGGCATGGGTCGATCCTGAATCGAACCACACATCCAGAATGTCATCGACCTTGGTCCACTCCTCCGGGTTCACGATGCCGGACAGGAAACGCTCCTTCGCGCCGTCCTTATACCAGGCATCCGCGCCCTC
>NCJR01000299.1 GCA_002282555.1 Rhodobacterales bacterium 34-62-10 | reverse complement strand
CCTCGCCAAAAAATGGGCACCAAAGCCGCGCAAACCAAAAGCCGCACCCAGAAGCCTCTGATCAATATACCACGGCTGCGGCCTTCGGCGGATGCTTACGCTGTTCACGGGGCAGGGGCCAAGATGGTCACATACCCATCTCAGTGAAAGCCAGCTCTGGCGGCTCTTCCGCTCCTGGCTGAAAAAAGCCCGCCTCGATCCCAGCCTTTACGGTCTACACTCTCTGCGCCGGACCTTCCCCACGCATATCTATCAGCAAACCGGCAATCTGCGCGCAGCCCAGCTCCTCCTTGGTCATGCCAGCATCGAAAGTACCAAGGAATATATCGGCACCGAACAGGCCGAAGCTCTGGAAATCGCGCGCAAGTATCACTTGTGAGCCCCATGCAGACCTATCTCGAAAAGCACCATCCCGCGAAGAATATCGCCCGGTTCTACCGGATGGCGGTCATGCCGAACCTGTTCGGTGAGTGGACGCTTTACCGGGAATGGGGCCGCATAGGGCAGGGCGGTCAGGTCCAAATGGATTGGTTCGAGGACGAAACCCATGCCGTTGCAGCGTTGATCACGCTGGAGACTTCCAAGCGGAAGCGCGGCTATTGGGTGCAGCCTCAACAGCTCACCATGTTTGGGTGATGGAAAGTTGGTTTAGGTATAGTATTTATACCTTTTTGGCTCTATCATGCACCTCATGAAGTTCGAGTATGACCCCGATAAAAGTGCCGCCAACCGTGAAAAGCACGGGATCGACTTTGATGAGGCCCAGGCCCTCTGGGATGATCCTTATCTGATCGAGGCCCCCGCCAACGTCACGGATGAGCCACGCTTTCTGGCGGTCGGCATGATTGGGGCCAGACACTGGACGGCTGCCTACACATACCGGAGCGACCGGGTGCGGATCATCTCCGTGCGCCGCGCCCGCAAACAGGAGATTGACCACTATGAAGGCGACTGAATTCGACGAACGGTTTGAGGCGGGAGAAGACATGTCCGCCCATGTCGATTGGACAAAGGCGCGCCGCCTCAATGTCGAGGCCAAGCGGGTGAATGTGGATTTTCCGACCTGGGTGGTCGCCGGTCTGGACCGGCAGGCCCAGAAGCTCGGAATTACCCGCCAGGCACTGATCAAGATGTGGATCGCTGAACGCCTGCAATAAAGTGCCAGAACCCAAACGGTTTTGGCACGGGTTTTTGTCTGGCCTAAGTGATTGATCTATCAAGAAGCAGTGCGGAGCGGCAAAAACCACATGGTGTGATTGCGGCGGTCGCTCTCCAATGGCGAACGAGGTCCGGTATGTTGGCCTCATGGAAATTAGCCGTGAGGAGAACGACCTATGGAACACTATGCTGGTTTGGATGTGTCACTGAAAGAAATTTCGATCTGCGTTGTCGATCATGATGGCAAGACCATCGCGCGCGGGGCTTGTCCTGCGGACCCGGAAGGCGTGGCAGGTTGGTTTCGCAACCGATCGCTCGCGCCACACCGGATCGTGCATGAGAGCGGGATGCTATCGATCTGGTTGCAGCGCGGCCTCGCGGGTCTCGGCCTGCCTGCGACCTGCATTGATGCCCGCAAGGCGCACAAGAGCTTGTCGGCGCGGCTCAACAAGTCGGATGCCGCCGACGCCGAAGGTCTGGCACAGCTTGCGCGCACTGGTTGGTTCACACCGGTCCATATCCGTAGCGAGGAGGCCGATCGGCTCCGCTGCCTGATTGGCGCACGTGAGCGTCTGATCCGTCTGCGCAAAGACTTGGAGAGACATATCCGGGGCGTCCTGAGAACCTTCGGCATCCGCATGACCGGAATTGGTCAGGGTCGACAGAGACAGGTGTTCCGCGATCAACTCGCAGCAGCTGGAGAGACTGATCCGATCTTGCGCACGATAGCTGTTGGCTTCATCGCGGCCCATTCGACTCTGTGCCAGGCGGCTGATGATCTCGACAAAGCCGCAAAGAAAAAAGCCAAGGCGGACCCCGTCGCACGCCGTTTGATGACCATTCCTGGCGTCGGGCCAGTGAATGCGCTCAGCTTCATTGCCCTTGTCGATAATCCAGACCGGTTCAGCCGAGTGTCTGATGTCGGCGCGTTCCTCGGGCTCACACCAAAGCGGCATCAGTCTGGCGAAATGGATTGGTCGGGGCGGGTATCGAAATGCGGAGACGGGACGATGCGCGGACTGCTGTTCGAGGCAGCATCCTGCTTGATCCGCCAGGTGAAGCGTTTCTCGCCATTGAAGAGCTGGGCTATGCGACTGGCCGGACGACGCGGATTCCGGAAGGCTGCGGTCGCGACCGCGCGCAAGATCGCAGTCTTGATGCTGACGATCTGGAAATCTGGCGCAGACTATCAATGGACAAAGGAGGCCACTGCCTGATCTGAATTTCCGCCGCTGAGAGGGCGGGAAGCGAAGTCCCGACGGGACGGAGGTAGATCGATCTCGTAAAAACGGTTGGGACGCAGGCTCGCTTGCTCACCCCGCAAACGACATTGGAGGCGATCCACCACCGAACACCATCATCCAGAAATAAGCCATGAGGGCTGTGTCGTCTGCACCGCCGGTCCCAGCTCAGATACACAAAGTTCATGACACTCCCCACCAGGCTGGTAGAACCTCTAGATCCTCTCAAACAGATCAGGACTGATCCCTATGAAGGTTGGCTCTAGCTCACCTAGTAAGGACAAGGATATCCGTTCCATCGATGTGCCATCGTCCACCTCCTCAACAACCTCGTAAATCAG
>NCJR01000298.1 GCA_002282555.1 Rhodobacterales bacterium 34-62-10 | reverse complement strand
ACAAGCGACGCCGCCAGTGTCAGTGTTGAAAGCTTCATGTTCCCTCCCTTAGCTACCAGGTCTTCTGGCTGAGTTAGCTTTGTATACCGTAGTCCACGCGCCGGGTTCTGTGCAACAACAAATTCACAAAAACGAATTTGCTGATCTGAACAACTGTATGGATCACGCGCGCGGCGTCCGGGCCTCGGACCCCGACCGCATTACTCCGCAAGGGTGCGGGCAAGGTATTTCTGAAAGGGCTCGTCCCCCTCATATCCCTTTTCCACCACCCAGCGTAACATCGCCAAAGTAGTGCCTTTCTTGAAAGCACCGGGCATGACCGAGACAGCTGCCTGCGGTGCCGTCACACCCTCGGGCACCTCTTGCGGAAAGAACATCAGGGTGGGTGTGAACATCAGGCCCCATTTGCGGGCCATCTCTTTCTCGGGCATGGTTTCACCATCGAAATCCGTCACTTCGACATCGCCGAACATGTTCATCTGGATCACGAAGTAATTCTCGCGGATATACGAATCGATCTCCGAATCAGGGAACACCTCTTCGTGCATCTGCTTGCAGTAGATGCAGCCGCGCTGCTCGAAAATGATCGCAAGACGCTTGCCCTCGGCATTGGCCTCGGCCAGATCCTCGCGCAGATCCTTGAAGGTATCGCGCATCCAGGTGGTCTTGTGCAGACCATCATCCCCGATATCGGCAGCGGTGGCAGGCATCACCGCCAGCATCAGCGCCATCGCCGCTGCCGCGACCGTCGTTATCATCTGTCTCATCTTCAACCTCCCCATCTCACGCTTCATCCAAGCGACATGAACCCCGGAAACCAGCGGATCATCGCATCTGCAATCAGGTTGACCGCATTGGTGGCAATCAACACCGCAAAGACGATCAGCATCACGCCCATCACCTTTTCGACATGGCCCAGATAGCGGCGGTTGCGCTGCATCCAGCGCAGGAACGGCTTGGCGAACAGGGCCGCCACCACGAAAGGGGCGGTCATTGCCAGACCGTAGACCAACAGCAGGCTGCCACCCTGCCAGATATCGCCCATCCCGCTGGCCACCATGAGAATCGCTGCCAGGGCCGGCCCGACGCAGGGGGTCCAGCCAAAGCCGAAGGCCAGACCCATCACATAGGCCCCGATGATCGTCGTCGGCTCCGCCTTGCTCTCGATCCGCGCCTCCCGGTACAGCAGACCGATCCGGATCACGCCCAGAAAATGCAGGCCAAACACCAGCAACACCGCCGCCGCAACATAAGACAGCGGCTGACGCCATTGCGCAAAGGTCTGGCCCAGCGCCGTGGCCCCCATGCCCAACAGGACAAAGATCGTCGAGACGCCCAGCGCGAAGAATACAGCGGACATCACCAGCCGCTTTTGCGCGCCAGGGGCAATATCGCCATCCTCGCGCAATTCGGACATTGAAATTCCGGCCATGTAGCACAGGTAAAACGGCACCATCGGCAGGATGCAGGGCGTGAAAAACGACAACAGCCCTGCAAGTGCTGCCCCGGCATAGGAAATGTCCAGCATGAGCGGGACTCCTTGATCTATTCACATATTCAGATTACGTTTTGTATACTGTTGTCGTCAATCCATGCGCCCGTCAATTGCCTTTCACTGGCGCCGCGCTTCTGCTGTCAGGTCTGCCATGCGATCGTTCAAGACCCTTCTGCGCTCTGTCGTCCCGGCGGTCATGATGCTGGCGCTGGCCCTGCCCGCGGCTGCGGCCGAGTTGGTCATGATCGACCGCGAAGGCTGCGGATACTGCATCGCCTGGAAGAAAGAGATCGGCCCCGCCTACCCCAACACCGACCTTGGCCAGTTCGCGCCGCTGCGGGTGGTCAATATCCGCGAGGGCGAACCCGACGGCGTGAGCTTCGCCCGCCCCGTCCTGTTCACGCCCACCTTCATCCTGATCGAGGATGGCGCGGAGTTGGCCCGGATCGAGGGCTATCCGGGTGAAGATTTTTTCTGGGGCCTTTTGGAAAAGATGTTAAAGGAGAACACCGATTTCGTCGGGTCCAGTTGATATCCGCAGCCTTGCAGGTGCCCTCACAGGGTTCGGCCGTAGGGCCGCGCCGGAACCAACTGTGCCCGACACCTCGGTCAGTGCCCGCGCAGAACGGGCATGTGCAACCGTATCAGGGCAAGGAAACAGGCAAGTGCCACTTCCGGTTTTCAACAGCGGCATCACAGATGCCGAGATGGATCAGTTCGTCGAGAATGCGACGACCGCCAGCAACTTCCTCAAGGCCATCAGCCACGAGGGGCGCTTGCTGATCCTGTGCCACCTTGTCTCGGGCGAGAAGTCCGTGACCGAACTGGAAGACCTGCTGTCGGCGCGTCAGGCCGCCGTCAGCCAGCAATTGTCACGGCTGCGCCTTGAAGGTCTGGTGATCCCGCGGCGTGACGGCAAGGCCATCTATTACCGTTTGGCCGATGACCGCCCCAAGCGTATACTTGAAATCGTCTACGAACTGTTCTGCGCCGATGACGCGCAGGGCATGCGCTAGACAGGCATCGTAGCGGACCGGATCGGGGAGGATCAGGCATGTTCGAGTCCATCAGCGACAGCGCGCTTGTGGCGTTGATCGGCATGGCCAGCGGCCTTCTGCTGGGACTGGCCGCGCGACTGGGTCGCTTCTGCACCATGGGCGCGATCGAGGACATGCTCTACGGGCAGAATGACACGCGCATGCGGATGTGGGTGCTGGCGATCGGCCTGTCGGTGATGGGCACCTTTGGGCTCATGGCGGCGGGCT
>NCJR01000043.1 GCA_002282555.1 Rhodobacterales bacterium 34-62-10 | reverse complement strand
ACATCACCTTCCACACGGAGGCGAGCAACCACATTGACCGCTCCCTGCAACTGATCCGGGACGGCGGCTGCAAGGCCGGGCTGGTGTTCAATCCGGCCACCCCGCTGAGCTACATGGATTACGTTATGGATAGGCTCGACATGGTGCTGCTGATGTCGGTGAACCCGGGCTTCGGCGGCCAGAAGTTCATCCCGGGCACCCTGGACAAGCTCAAGGAAGCCCGCAAGAAAATCGACGCCAGCAACTACAACATCCGCCTGGAAATCGACGGGGGCGTAAAAGTCGACAACATCCGCGAAATCGCCGAAGCCGGCGCCGACACCTTCGTGGCTGGCTCTGCTATCTTCAACACCCCCGACTACAAAGCCACCATCGACGCCATGCGCGAGGAACTGGAACAGGCCCGCAAGGTGATCGGCGCATGAGCCTGAAAGGCCTGTTCAATGCCCGCTGGCCGGGCGTGGCTTTGTTTGATCTGGACGGCACTCTGGTGGACAGTGCCCCGGATCTGGCAGCGGCTGTGGATCAGATGCTGGAACATCTGGGCCGCACCCCGGCCGGTCTGGACAAGGTGCGCAACTGGGTTGGCAACGGCGCCCAGGTGCTGGTGCGCCGGGCCCTGGCTGGCAAAACCGACTGGGAACCCGCCAACCCGAAAGACGATGCCCTGTTCAACGATGCCATGGCAATTTTCTACCACGCCTATGGCCAGCTGAACGGCAAACATTCCGTGGTGTTTGACGGCGTGATCGAATGCCTGACACACCTGAAAAACCAGGGCTGCCGGCTCGCTGTAGTGACCAACAAACCGGACCCGTTTGTCGCCCCGCTGCTGGAAAAGGTCGGCCTGGCAGAGTGGTTCGAGTTCACCGTCGGCGGTGACACCCTGCCGGTTAAAAAGCCCGACCCGGCTCCCTTGCTGCACGCCATGCAACACCTGGGCGGCCGGCGCGGAACCACCGTGATGGTGGGCGACTCCGCCGCCGATGTGAACGCTGCCATCGCTGCCGGCATTCCGTGCGTGGCCGTCCGGTATGGCTACAACTTCGGGCGTTCGGTCGACAGCCTTGGCGCCGATGCGGTTGTCCATCCCGATCCCGCGCGCGACATCGTGGTCATGGCCGAGGTAGGAGAGGAGGCGGGACATGTCCCTCATCATCCCAAGAAGATCGCCTTCCTGTTCACAGCCATGCGTAAATTCGCGGCGCAGTTGCAAGGGCAGGGCTGGCGGGTCGCCTATACCCGTCTTGACGACCCTGGTAACACCAACACCATCCCAGGCGAGTTGATCCGCCGCGCTGCTGAACACAAGGCCACGGGCGTGATCGCCACCGAGCCCGGTGACTGGCGGTTGCGCGCGGCCATTGAGGAGATGCCGCTGCCGATTCACCTGCTGCGCGACGATCGCTTCATCGCCACCGCCGCCGAGTTCGAGGCATGGGCCAAGGATCGCAAGCAGCTCAGGATGGAGTATTTCTACCGCGAGATGCGCCGCAAAACCGGACTGCTGATGGTAGGGGATCAACCCGCAGGCGGCCAATGGAACTATGACCACGACAACCGCAAACCCGCGCCCGATGCCGTGACCTTTTCCGGCCCCCTGCGTTTCGAGCCCGATGCCGTCACAGCCGAGGTGCTGGATCTGGTCGAAGCGCGGTTTTCCAACCATTTCGGACAGTTGCGTCCCTTCTGGTTTGGCACGGACCGCGCACAGGCGCTGGAACATCTTGATCACTGGATCGCGGGTGGCCTGCCGGGGTTCGGTGATTATCAGGATGCGATGCTGGCCGATCAGCCCTTCATGTATCACGCGTTGATCGGGCTTTACCTGAACGCTGGCCTGCTTGATCCACTTGAGGTTTGCCAGCGGGTCGAAGCCGCGTGGAAAGCGGGCCAAGCTCCCCTCAACGCGGCAGAAGGGTTCATCCGCCAGATCATCGGCTGGCGCGAGTATGTGCGTGGCATCTGGTACCGCGAGGGGCCGGATTACACCCGCCGCAACGTGCTGAACCACAAGAATGACCTGCCTGACCTGTTCTGGGGCGCACCCACCGACATGCGCTGCATGGAGCGCGCGGTGACGCAAACGGCACAGAACGCCTATGCCCACCATATCCAGCGCCTGATGGTGACAGGTAATTTCGCGCTGCTGGCGGGGATTGATCCCGCGCAGGTGCAAGACTGGTATCTGGCTGTCTATGCCGATGCCTATGAATGGGTCGAGGCCCCGAATGTCGTTGGAATGAGCCTGTTTGCCGATGGCGGCATCATCGCGTCAAAACCCTATGTGTCCTCAGGGAATTACATCGACAAGATGTCGGATTACTGCGGGTCCTGTACGTACCGCGTCAAGGACAAGACCGGCCCGCGCGCCTGTCCGTTCAACCTGCTCTACTGGCATTTCCTGATCCGCCACCGCGAACGATTCTCCTCGAACCCGCGCATGGGGCAGATGTATGCCACATGGGATCGTATGGCCGAGGATCGGCGCGCCACAGTCCTGTCGGAGGCCGAGGATTTCCTGACACGGATGCAGGCAGGCAAGCGCATCTGACAGCGCGCGGCGCCCTGATTCTTCTTGCCTCAAATATCCAGACACAAGCGCAGCAACAGGCTGGTGATCAATCTGCGGGCACCACCGGTGTCTCGGGCGTGGCGTCCGACGGCGGCGTTTGCACAGGTGCATCCGCAGGCGCTTCCTCGGCCGCTGGCGCAGCCTCCTCCGCCCCATCCGCATCAGGCGGTGTTCCGTTCTGCCAGACACCTGTCACCTCTTGCCCCGAGGCATAGCGCATTGTGCCCTCACCTTGACGGCGACCGGCGCTGAACATACCCTCATAGACATCGCCATTGGCATAGGTAGCAGTGCCGCGCCCGTCGATCTCACCCGCGCGCCATTCCCCGCTATAGCGGAACCCGTCCGGCATCACGATCTCGCCGGTGCCCTCGCGCAGCCCGTTCACGAACTGCCCCGTATAGACGGTGCCATCGGGATAGGTCGCCACACCCTGACCATGCCGCTGCCCATCCAGCCATTCGCCGTCATAGCGATAACCATCGGGATAGGTCATCACCCCGCGACCATGGTTGCGCGCCTCGCGGAAGCCGCCTTCATAGATCAGCCCGTTGGCATAGACAGCCCGACCTTCGCCCTCGATCACGCCCTCTTTCCACGCCCCTTCATAGGTCGATCCATCGGGATAGGTGATCTTGCCCTGCCCATCAGGAAGATCGGCGCGGAACTCTCCCTCATAGACCGATCCGTCAGGATAGGTCACCTGACCCTGACCCGCAATCTGCCCTGCGACCCACGACCCGGTGTAAACATAGCCATCCGTGCCGGTGAAGGTGCCCTGACCCTCGCGCAGGTCATTCACGAAACCGCCGGCATAGGTATCGCCGCTGGCATAGGTGACGCGGCCCTGACCCTCACGGCGGCCATCGACCAGCGTGCCTTCATAGACATCGCCATTGGGCTGGGTCAGCTTGCCCTCGCCGTTGATCTGACCATCTTTCCAAGTGCCTTCATAGATCAGTCCGTCGGGCATGGTCAGCGTGCCCTGACCCTCGCGCGCGCCGCGCACGACCTGACCTTCATAAACCGCACCATCCGGATAGGTGATCGTGGCGCTGCCGTCCTTGACCCCACGCTCCCATGTGCCGTCATAGACATAACCACCGGGGCTTTGCATGACGCCGCGCCCGTGGTGCATTGCTTCAAGAAAACCACCCTCATAGCGCATGCCATTGGCATAGGCGGCAACCCCCTGACCGGTGATCTTTCCATCCACCCACTCACCCTCATAGGTGCCGCCATCCGTAAAGACGATGCGCCCGACACCCTCGGGTTTGCCGCGCTGGAACTGCCCCTCATAGACCGACCCGTTGGGAAAGCGCGCGACGCCATTGCCGCGTATTTCGCCCTCGGCCCACTCGCCGGTATACTCATAGCCATTGGGAAGACGATAGGTGCCGGTGCCATGCTGCAACCCGTTCAGAAAGGTGCCCTCATAAACCCCGCCATCGTCATATTGCTTGGTTTGCACCTCGCCCGATTGCTGCGCCGCAAGCGGGGCGCTCAGCATCAACCCCGCCATGAGGCAAATCCCGAAGATCGCGCGCGTCTGTGTCATGCCTGCCCCTGATGCTGTCGACCCATCCTGTCCGGACAGGCCTTGCCAATGCCAGAACCTAAAGGAGGGCAGCCTGCCAGACAACGCCTTTTGCCGCATATCGGCTTTCCCTTGCCTGTCGATCTGCTAAGTCAACGCTCATGTGATCGATCAGAGGGCAGACCATGGCCACGCATTTCCGCCTGACACTGGCGCAACTGAACCCCGTGGTTGGGGATCTGGCAGGCAATGCCGCCCGCGCCCGTACTGCTTGGGAACAGGCCCGCGCGGATGGGGCAGATATGGTGGCCTTTCCGGAAATGTTCATCACCGGTTACCAGACACAGGACCTGATCCTGAAACCCGCCTTCCATCGCGCCGCCATCGCCACGATCGAGGCGCTGGCGCGCGCATGTGCCGATGGTCCCGCCATCGGGATCGGCGGCCCGGTTCTGGACCATGGCCATCTGCATAACGGTTGGTATGTGCTCAAGGCGGGGCAGGTCCATGCCCGCGTCCTCAAGCAGCATCTGCCGAACGAGGATGTGTTTGACGAACATCGCCTTTTCGAACCGGGTCCCCCACAAGGCCCCTACAGCGTCGGCCCCCTCAGGATCGGCAGCCCGGTCTGCGAGGATGCCTGGCATCCGGACGTGGCCGAAACCCTGGCTGAAACAGGCGCCGAACTGCTGCTTGTGCCCAATGGCAGCCCCTATGCCCGCGCCAAGATGGAGATCCGCCAGAACCTGATGGTCGCCCGCGTGATCGAGACGGGTCTGCCGCTGGTCTATCTCAACATGGTGGGTGGGCAGGACGATCAGGTCTTCGACGGCGGCTCTTTCGTGCTGAACCCCGGCGGCGCGCTGGTGGTGCAACTGCCCCTGTTCGACGAGGCTGTCGTCAGCGTGGATTTTACCCACACGCCAGACGGCTGGATCGCGGCCCACGGCCCACGCGCCACTATCCCCGACCTCATGGAGCAGGATTACCGCGCCATGGTGGAATCCTTGCGCGATTACATGCGCAAGACCGGCTTCAAGACCGCGATACTGGGTCTGTCCGGCGGGATCGACAGCGCGATCGTCGCCACCATCGCCGCCGATGCGATAGGGGCCGCAAACGTGCGCTGCATCATGCTACCGTCCGAATACACATCGCAAGCCTCACTCGACGATGCGCGCGCCGTGGCCACGGCACTTGGCTGCGCCTATGACACCGTGCCCATCACCGGCCCCTGCGCGGCGGTGACCGAGGCGCTCGCTCCCCTCTTCGAGGGTCACTCCCCCGACCTGACCGAAGAGAACATCCAGTCCCGCCTGCGTGGTCTGCTTCTGATGGCGATGAGCAACAAATTCGGCAATATGCTGCTGACCACGGGCAACAAATCCGAAGTGGCCGTGGGCTACGCCACGATCTACGGCGACATGGCGGGCGGTTACAACCCGATCAAGGACATGTACAAGACCCGCGTTTTCGCCGCTTGCCGCTGGCGCAATGCGAACCACCGCGATTGGATGATGGGCCCGGCGGGTGAGGTGATCCCGCCCAACGTGATCGACAAGCCCCCCAGCGCCGAACTGCGCCCCGACCAGAAGGACGAGGACAGCCTGCCACCCTATGCCGTGCTGGATGCCATTCTGGAACTGCTGGTGGACAAGGATGCCTCGGTCGCCGATTGCGTCGCAGCAGGTTTTGACCGCGCAACGGTCAAACGGATCGAACATCTGCTTTATATCAGTGAATACAAGCGGTTCCAATCCGCGCCCGGCACAAGGCTCAGCCCGCGCGCCTTCTGGCTGGACCGCCGCTATCCCATCGCGAACCGCTGGCGTGACGACAGCGGGGCATGATAAACCGGCCGGGTCAAGCGGGGGGAGGGATGCAATGTCATGGCTTGGCCGCATCGTCGAGCGGCAGATCCAGAAAGCGCGTCTGAAAGGCCAACTGCAAGACCTGTCAGGTGAAGGTGCACCTTTACCTGACAGGCCCGGCGACGCGTTCATCAGCGCCGCCGACGCCGCAGCTTTCCGTATCATGGCCGAGGCAGGGGTTCTGCCCGAAGAAATCCGCCTGAAGAAAGAAGTCGCGGCCCAACGGGTCACCCTCTCAAAGACGACAGATCCAGTGGCGCGCAAGGCCGCTATGGTGCGACTGGCTGATCTGCAAACGCGTCAGTCCATCGCCGAGGAAGCGCGCCGCCGCTTCATGAAAGACTGATCCCGCACCTTGTGGCATACCATCGCGGCCGTTCCATCGCCCGACCGCCCGGGACGGCTGATCCACCGCTGATCACACCCACCACGGATCGACCTCTGCGATATCCTCATCCGACCATCCGAAATGATGCGCGAATTCGTGGATCGTGACATGCGCCACCAACTCGGCGATCGTCACAGTCCCGCGCTCGCGCCACTCATCCAGGATCGGCTCGCGGAACAGCCAGACGGTATCGGGTCCCATCGGTTGGTCGAACACCGACTTTTCCGTCATGGGTATCCCGTCATAAAGGCCCGTCAGGTCCCGTGGATCGTCAATCCCCAGTTCGTCCAGCATATCCTGATCCGGCCAGTCCACGACGCAGATCGCCACCTGCAGAGCTGCCACCCGAAAGACAGCGGGAAGGCTCTCCACCGTCTGACGGGCCATCTGTTCCATCTGGGCAAGGCTGGGAATGGGTTCTGTCATGGATGCGATATGGCAAGCCTTCGACCGGAATGAAATGCCCCATGTGACAGAAGCTGAAAAACGACCTGCGCGTCGCGATCCGGCGCGCGCGGACAAGGACGGATCGGCACAACCCCGCGTGTCCAACATACAGGATTGACAGGATGATCGCGGTTCACACGCGGGCGGCGGCCTTTTCCGCCGAGGAATGCGACAGGGTCGCTGCTCTGGCGGCATCGGCCCCATCGCGCGATGCACGGCTGGTCGGACAAACGCAGGATCATAACCTGCGCCGTGCCGATCTGGTCTGGCTCGACGATGTCCCCGGCAGCGACTGGGTCATGGACCGCATCATCGACGTTGTGCGCGACGCCAATCGCGACACCTTCGGCTTCGATCTGCAAAGCTTTTCGGAAAGTGCGCAGGTCGCTCGTTACGACAGCGCGCGTGAGGGGCATTTTGACTGGCACTCCGATATCGGCGACGGCCCGCTGGCAAGACAGCGCAAGCTCACGATGGTGGTGCAGCTTTCAACCCCCGACAGCTATGCGGGCGGTACGCTCGAAATCATGCCAAGCGCCCATATTCAGCAAGCCAGCCCCGCGCGCGGCGATGCAACGATCTTCCCCAGCTTCCTGTTGCACCGCGTAACACCCGTCACAATGGGGCAGCGTCTGTCGCTCACGATCTGGGCGCATGGTCCTGCATTCCGCTGACCGGCCCTGTCATCGTTCTTCAAATACTCACATCAACCGACGCGGTGCAAAACGCCGCCTCACGGTTTGGCAGTGATGATACGATTTACATGCCCCATCTTGCGGCCCGCCTTGACCTCGGCCTTGCCATAAAGATGCAGCGCCGTCGCGCGTTGCTTGGCCAGATCGGGCACCAGGTCCATATCATCGCCGATCAGGTTCTCCATCACCACATCGGCATGGCGCGATCCGTCACCCAAGGGCCAACCCGCCACCGCGCGGATATGCTGCTCGAACTGGTCGATGACGCAGCCATTCTGCGTCCAATGGCCTGAATTATGCACCCGCGGCGCAATCTCGTTCACGATCAACCCCTGCGGCGTCACAAACAGCTCAACCCCCATCACGCCAACATAATCCAGCGCATTCAGGATCTTGGCGGTCAACAGCACCGCATCCATGCGCAGGTTTGCCGACAGGCGTGATGGCACCGTGGTCGTGTGAAGGATACCGTCCCGGTGCACATTCTCGCCCGGATCATAGCAGGAAACATCACCCAAAGTGTTGCGCGCGCCGATCACCGACACCTCATAGTGGAAATCCACGAACCCTTCGAGGATCGCCGGGCTGCCCGCCATATCCGCCCACGCGCGCGGCGCATCATCCGCCGCCATCAGACGCGACTGCCCCTTGCCATCATAACCAAAACGCCGTGTCTTGAGGATCGCAGGCACACCCACAGCAGCAAGTGCCGCGTCCAGTGACGCCGCATCATCCACAGCCGCATAAGGCGCCGTCCGCAGGCCAAGCCCGGTCAGGAAATCCTTCTCGGTGATCCGGTCCTGACTGATCCTTAGCGCCTCGCGCCCCGGGCGGATCGGGCGCAACGGTTCCAGCAGGTCCAGCGCCGCCGTCGGGATATTCTCGAATTCATAGGTGATGACGTCGCAATCGGCGGCAAAGGCACCCAAGGCGGCCGCATCCTCATAGGGCGCGGTTGTCACGCGGTGCGCAACATCAGCGGCGGGTGGATGCGCGCCGGGTTCAAAAACATGGGTCCGAAACCCAAGACGGCTTGCCGCGACCGACAGCATCCGCCCCAATTGGCCGCCACCCAGAATCCCGATCGTGGCGCCTGTTTTCAACATTTCACTCATCCACCGGCACCTCCGGGATCGAATCCGACAAGGCCTTGCGCCACTGATCCAGCCGCGCGGCCAAGGCCGCATCCTGCAACGCCAGAATACCTGCCGCCATCAGCCCGGCATTGGCGGCCCCCGACGCTCCGATCGCCATGGTCGCCACCGGATAGCCGCGCGGCATCTGCAGGATGGAATAAAGGCTGTCCACACCCGAAAGCGCCTTGGTCTGTACCGGCACGCCAATGACCGGCACCCGGGTCTTCGACGCCATCATGCCGGGCAGATGCGCGGCCCCGCCCGCGCCTGCAATGATCACC
The DNA here is from genome assembly GCA_002282555.1 of Rhodobacterales bacterium 34-62-10. GTDB lineage: Bacteria > Pseudomonadota > Alphaproteobacteria > Rhodobacterales > Rhodobacteraceae > Seohaeicola. The sequence continues at coordinate 1,971 of NCJR01000043.1, read as the reverse complement.
TGCAAGCCGCGATCCACCGCCGTCTTGCCGTATTCCCACAACCGGTCCGGCGTGCGATGGGCTGACACGATCCGCGCTTCATAGGCCACGCCCAACGTATCCAGCATGTCCGCCGCCTCTTTCATGGTGGGCCAGTCCGATTGGCTCCCCATGATGATTCCCACCTTGATATCGGCCATGCTTTTTATTCCCCATCGCTCTGGAAGGCGGTACTATAGTCAGGCGTATCGGTGTGACAAGCAGGTTTGGGTAGGGCGGATCGAATGCTGAAACGGTGGTTGAGCGGGGCCTTGGCCATGATCCTGCCCGGGGGTGCCATGGCTGCCCCCTCAGCCTGCGACGCAGGCGTCAAATTGGACTATCCGCTGTCCGAGGTTCTTCTGGCCGAAGCCAAAACCCTCGGACTATCTCACTACCGCCATCCCGACCGGGACAAGGGGGACGGCAGTTCCTACCGCGCCGTGGTCGAGCAGGCACTCAGCACTCTTGACCAGCCAGAGGCTGACATCCGCTTGCTTGCCCTGATCGAGGCGGCGGGCGGACCGATGGGGAATGTGATGCCCGCGCTGACCACCACGGCACCATCGGTGCTTTATGACAGTTTTCTTGCGGCCCTGGACCGCCATGGTTTGAAACAACAGGCCAAGGCCATGCGTGCCGCACGCAACGCCTTTGCCCTTTGGGACGGCACCCCCGAAAGTCGCAGGCTGCAACTCATCACCACGGATGGCATGATCGCGGACCCGATGCTGTTGGCGGCCTTGGATGAACAGAGCGCAATTTTCATGGCCGCCCGACCCAGCGTGATCGACCGCGCCGCAGAGCTTGTCGCGACAGACCCGATCCTTGCCGCCCGCTACGAGGCCGCGCGTCAGGTGACCGATGACCATACGCGGCTTGCGTGGTTGATACGCAAGATCAATGAGTGCGCCGATCAGGATTGGTTGACCCCCCGCGAGGCCGACAGAGCCTTGGCAAAGCTGCCGCAGGCGCAAAGCGATCTGTTGCTTTTGCATGATTTCGCGGAAGAAATCCGCAACGGCGGTGGTATCCAGCTTTTCCACAATTCCAGCGGAACCCGCATCCCGCAGATGGCCGATGCAATGGACCGGCACGACCTTGCGGATCACGCAGCCACACTCAGACGCGCGATGGCCCAGTTCCCGCAGCCTTACCCGCGCGGCACCAGCGAAAGACGCGACGCGATGGACAGTTTTTCGCAATCGCAGATGGACCAGATCGACGATCTGATGGACATGGCCCTGGACCCGCAATTGACCGCCGTAATGGTCAACATCGCGAAACAGGCGGGTATCTGGCCCGGTTGATCCGCCACGTTCAGGCGATGATATCCGGGGTCAACCGATCCTCGATCCGCGCGATCATATCCTTGAGGCGCAGCTTCTTTTTCTTCAACCGTTGAATCGTCAACTGGTCGCCCGTGCCCTTTGCCGCAAGTGCTGCGATGGCATCATCCAGATCACGATGCTCGCGGCGGAACACTTCAAGCTCCACACGCAGCACATCGTCCGTCTTCATCGAGATATCGCTGATGGCATTCATGGCACGACAGTCCCCGACAGGTGATTCCCCCGCATCCTTTACGGAGGATCAACATACTGAAAAATCCGTAAAATCGCAAAACATCTCGGTGGTCGCGGACAGTTTTGCCAGCGGTCGGGCTTCCGCTCCTACCGCCCTCTTGCACAGCGCGCGCCGCCGCCCCATATTTTGATCAAGCGGGTTGCCACAACGGGACCTGCATCTTGGACGGTCGCTTTTGACAAGGACGTGTCGATGACGAAATTGACGTTGGGGTCACACCCTTACCTGCTGGGCTTTGATCAGCTCGAGCGTTTGCTGGAACGCAACGCAAAATCCGGAAATGAAGGGTATCCCCCCTTCAACATCGAACAGACCTCGAACAATTCCTACCGTATCACGCTGGCCGTGGCCGGTTTTGCCGAGAAT
>NCJR01000297.1 GCA_002282555.1 Rhodobacterales bacterium 34-62-10 | reverse complement strand
CTGGCCGACCGGCTGGCCGGGCGCTGTGAAGTCGTGAAGATAGAGAGCCGGATTGGCCTTTCCGAGGAATATCTGCGCAAGGCCCAGAAGCGCACTGGCGCCTGCCAGCAGGGGCAGCGTCCACTTCAGGAGATCAGCGCCCCGGCTCCATTTGATCGCAGCCGTCAGGCAAAAGGCCGCCACTGGAGCCAGGAAGGCAAGCAGGCCGCCAAGGGTTGCATCCGGCGCGAGGCTGAGCGGCAAAGTCTCCGGTGCCAGGCCAAGGATGGAAAGGGTTTCAAATGCGGCCGCCCGATCCGGCAGGCCAGCTACAAAGGCGCGCGGCAGCGGCACGAGCTGGGCAATCAGGATCAGGGCCGTCACCAGGGCGAAAAGAAGGGCTGTCGCCACCCCGCCCCTGATCCACCCCTGAGCCCCGACAAAAAGCGCGGCAGCCAGCAGACCTGAAACCGAGAAGAAGATGGCCTGCTCGAACTCTCCCTCAAGGCTTGCCCCGCCTGTCAGGAGACCAGCCAGCAGGAAGACCGGCAGCAGTGTCCGCGCAAGGATACGGCGCAGCGCCCCGCTCATGGAGCACCCGGTGGCAGGCCCGCCCGGGCGAGGCTGACGCGGGTCACTTCTATCCGGGCAGGCTGGGGAAAGCTTCCCGGAACCCCGATCAGGGAGAGGGTCACAAATTCACAGGCACCGACAGGATGCTCGAAGTCGAAGCTGATTTCAGCTGGCGCAGCGCTCAGCCGGTCGATGTCGAACTGATGGAGCAACGCCCCTCCCGCGCAGTCGAGACGCCAGCGGAACCAGCCACCGGTTTCACTCACCTGTCCGCTGGTGCGGGCGGACAGGGTCCAGGCTCCCGGGCCGAGGGGAAAACTTTGTGACAGGAAGGTTTCACCGCGGCGCCCCTGAAAGAAAGCGTAAATGCCGCCGGGCGAAAGCCATTCAGCGCCCCGGCTGCGGACCTGCCAGTTGAAAGGGGGCGGAACCGGTGTTTCGACAAGGTTCTGGTTGTAGGGTACCGAAAGGCCGGGAACGGACGGATCAGCCGCCAGGACGCCGCTCTGTCGCAACTCATTGAAGGCCAGGTATGCGCCGCGCCAGTTTCCGGCTCCGGTCATCTTGCTCAGCAGCCCGGGCTGAGCCGCCGGAAAGGCCGTATAAAGACTGATCATATCCGAGAATGCGACCCCGCCCTTCCCGGCCAGCGCGGTCAGGTAGCTTGCGCCCCAGTTCGGGCGCGCAACGCGCAGCCGGGCCTCTATCTGTTGATACAGAGCCGGATCGGCGGAAAGGGTGGCAAGGACGTCAGCATAGACAGCAGCTTGGGCCCTGTCGGTCGCAAACATGGGAAGATAGAGGTCAAGGAAGCGGGAGTAATCGCCTTGGGCGAGCGCTTCTTCGGCAAGGATCACGCGCGCCAATTCCGATCGGGGATCCTGGCTCAAAACATGCGCGGCAAGCCGTGCCTGATCAGGAGCGGCGGCATCATAAGCCGCCTGCAGGGTCCCGGAAAGGGCTGGCGCGCCAAGCGGGGCGCGCTTCGCAGCCTGACGCGCTTCCTCAATCCCGCAGCCTGCATCTAGCCGAGGGCAGAACTCTTCCAGATAGGCCGCCGGATAGAGGCTCGGTCCAGCCGCGCCCGAGAGTACGAAGGCATAGCATGCGGCAAAACCAGCTCCAGCCGCGCAGCCAAGTGCGGCGAGCACGCGCAGGGGAGAGATCATTGGTGGTCGATCGGCGTCCGGCCGGCGCCCGGACCATCCGCAAACAGACGGATCTTACGACGGCCCGATGCCTTGCCGGCCTGCCGGCTTCCATAGGCGTAAGCGCCCTTGCCATAGGAATAGTAGTATTCGCTGCTTTCATAGCCTGATTTGCGAGCATCAAACTTGGTCAGGACGGCGCCAACCACATTTGACTGGCTCTCAAGCAGCCTTTCCAGGGTGCGCACGGCAGCGGGACGGCGGATCGTCCCTGCCTCAATCACCAGGATTGTTGCTTCGGCGACTGACCCCAGGAGCGGCGCATCCGCAAAGCCCAGCAGCGGCGGGGAGTCGATGAGCACGATATCAAAAAGCTCGGCCGCCTCCTCGATGAGCGCAGGCAGGCGCGGGCTTGAGAGCAGCTCGGCCGGGTTGGGCGGGATGACCCCGCTCGGAAGGAGGAACAGGTTCTCGGTGGCCGAGCTGATGACATTGTCTTCGAGCAAGGCGTCACTGGTCAGGAGGCCTGATAGACCCACCGAAGCGTCCGCCCTGGCAACAAAGGAGGGTTTACGCAGGTCCCCATCCAGGATCAGCACGCGCCGGCCCGATCTTGCAAACGACATGGCCAGCGAAATGATGGTGCTGGTCTTTCCCTCGCTCGGTCGGCTGGATGTAACAACGAGGCTGCGCGGAGCGCCAGAGGATGTCGTGAACTCAAGGGCCGTGCGCGCCGAATAAAAGGCTTCCGTGATCGGAGATCGCGGGTCCGCAAGCGCGTCGGTGATACTGTCGGCCTTGCTGGCCTTGACCTTTGGGATGACGCCGACCGCCGCAAGGCCGAGTTTCTGCTTGACGTCTTCAGGTGTCTTGATCGTGTCGTCAATATAACTGAGGCCAAAGGCGAGGCCGATGCCGGCGGCGAGGCTCAGGATCAGGGCCTGGATCAGGGACCGCGGGAGGTTGGGTTCGAAGGGCAGAGGCGGCACGATCGCACGGTCAACAATCGATACCTGACTGGAGCCGACACCGCCGGCTATGCTGACTTCCTTGAGGCGCTGGA
>NCJR01000042.1 GCA_002282555.1 Rhodobacterales bacterium 34-62-10 | reverse complement strand
CGCGCTGGACCGGGCGGGCCGCGCCATGGACGGGGCGGATCATCCGGCGCTGTTGATGGTGGATTGCGTGAGTTCTCTGGCGTCGATGCCGTTTGAGATGGACGCTTGGGGTGTGGATATCGCGGTGGCAGGATCACAGAAGGGGTTCATGTTGGCCACCGGCATGGCGATTTTGGGTGTCAGCGCAAAGGCGCTTGATCATATGGAAGGCGCGACACTGCCGCGGACGTTTTTCGATTTCCGCGACATGCTGGCGGCCAATGCCAAGGGGGGCTTTCCCTATACGCCACCTTTGCAGTTGATTTACGGGATGCGGGAGAGCCTGAAGATGCTGTTCGAGGAGGGGTTGGACAATGTCTATGCCCGCCACACACGGCTGGCGGGGGGGGTGCGTGCGGCGGTGAAAGCCTGGGGGATGGATCTGGTGGCGCAGTCGCCGGAACTGTATTCCGATACGGTGAGTGCGATCTATGTGCCAAAGGGCTTCGATAGTAACGCGCTGACCTCACATGCTTTTTCGGCCTATGGTCTGTCCTTTGGGGTCGGGCTGGGGCAGATGAATGGCAAAGCGTTTCGCATCGGGCATCTGGGGATGCTGACCGATGTGATGGTCCTGTCGGGGCTGGCGGGGATCGAGATGGCGATGGCGGATCTGGATTATCCGATCACGCTTGGCGCAGGTGTGGCGGCGGCGCAGGATCATTTCCGCGCCACGCGCGCGGCATCCTTGCAATCAGCGGCATGAGGACACGATGAAAGACATGACTTACCCCACATTCGACGATGTGATCGCGGCGCATGAGCGGATTGCGCCTTATATCCATCGCACGCCGGTGCTGACCTCGACCTATCTGAATGAGCTGTCAGGGGCCGATCTGCATTTCAAATGCGAGAATTTCCAGAAGGCGGGCGCCTTCAAGGTGCGGGGCGCCTGCAATGCGGTGTTTGGCCTGCCGGAGGAGAAGCTGGCGCGCGGGGTGGCCACGCATTCCAGCGGCAACCACGCGCTGTCGCTGGCCTATGCTGCGGGGCGGCGGGGGATACCTTGCACTGTGGTGATGCCGCGCACCGCACCCGAGGCGAAGAAGGCCGCCGTGCGGGGCTATGGCGGGCGGATCGTGGAATGTGAGCCGTCCACCAGCAGCCGCGAGGCAGTGTTTGCCCAAGTGGTTGAGGAGACGGGCGCGGAATTCGTGCATCCTTACAATGATTTGCGGGTGATCACGGGGCAGGCGACCTGTTCGCGCGAACTGATGGAGCAGGTCGAGGGCTTGGAGGGGATCGTGGCCCCGATTGGCGGCGGCGGCATGATTTCGGGCACTTGCCTGACCGTGTCGAGCACCGCGCCGGGGGTCAAGATTTACGCGGCAGAGCCACTCAATGCCGATGATGCGGCGCGCAGTTTCCGGGCCGGGCATATCATCGCCGATGATGCGCCGGTGACCGTGGCCGATGGTCTGAAAGTGCCGCTGAAGGAGAATACCTGGCATTATGTGTCCAACCATGTGACCGATATCCTGACCGCGACGGAAGCTGAGATCATCGCGGCCATGAAGCTGACATGGGAGCGGATGAAGATCGTGATCGAGCCAAGCTGCGCCGTGCCGCTGGCCGTGATCCTGAAAAACAAGGACGTGTTTGCGGGCAAGCGCATCGGCGTCATCATCACCGGCGGCAACGTCGATCTGGACAAACTGCCCTGGATGCAGGGCTGAGGAGAGCACCATGACCAAACATGTGAACCTGTCGGATTATGAAGTGGGCTATGACATTCCCGCATCCATCGGGATGGACGAAAAGGATATCCAGACGCCGTGCCTGATCCTTGATCTGGACGCTTTGGAGCGGAACATTGCAAAGATGGGCCGTTTCGCACAAGAAATGGGCGTGCGGCACCGGGTGCATGGCAAGATGCACAAGTCGGTGGATGTGGCGCTGTTGCAGGAACGTCTGGGCGGTTCGGTGGGTGTGTGCTGTCAGAAAGTGTCCGAGGCCGAGGTCTTTGCGCGCGGCGGTATCAAGGATGTGTTGGTGTCCAATCAGGTGCGTGACCCGGCCAAGATCGACCGTCTGGCGCGGTTGCCCAAGCTGGGTGCGCGGGCGATTTGCTGCGTCGATGATCTGGCCAATGTGGCGGACCTGTCCGAGGCTGCGGTGCGGCATGGCACGCAGATCGAATGTCTGGTCGAGATCGACTGCGGCGCGGGGCGTTGCGGGGTGACGACGACGCCTGCGGTGGTCGAGATTGCGCGCGCGATCGATGCGGCACCGGGGCTGCGCTTTGCGGGTTTGCAAGCCTATCAGGGTGCGATGCAGCACATGGACAATTACGATGACCGTAAGGCCAAGATCGACATTGCCGTGGCGCAGGTGAGCGACGCGGTGGAGGGTCTGAAGGCTGTGGGGCTGGAATGCGATATCGTTGGCGGCGGCGGCACCGGCAGCTATTACTTTGAAGGAAACTCGGGCGTTTACAACGAGTTGCAGTGCGGGTCTTATGCATTCATGGATGCGGATTATGGCCGTATTCTGGACAAGGACGGCAAGCGGATCGATCAGGGCGAATGGGAGAATGCGCTGTTCATCCTGACGAGTGTCATGAGCCACGCCAAGGCGGACAAGGCGATTGTGGATGCCGGATTGAAGGCGCAATCGGTGGATAGCGGCCTGCCGGTGATCTTTGGGCGGACGGACGTGACATACGTGAAATGCTCGGATGAACATGGGGTTGTGGCCGATCCTGAAGGTGTTTTGAAGGTCAATGACAAGCTGCGGCTGGTGCCCGGTCACTGTGATCCGACCTGCAATGTACATGACTGGTATGTCGGTGTCAGGAACGGCAGGGTCGAGACGCTGTGGCCCGTCTCGGCGCGCGGCAAGGCGTTCTGAGATGCCCGAGATCAGCATCATACCGGAGGATATCTGCGCCGCCGTGGTGACGCCCGAGGCCGCTTTCATGGCGGTCGAGGGGGTTTTCGCCGCCATGGTGCGCGGGGAGGCGCGGAATTTTCCGGTGGTGCGCGAGGCATTGGGTCATGCCGATGCGCTTTATGGGTTCAAATCGGGTTTTGACAAGGCGGGCATGGCGCTGGGGTTGAAATCAGGCGGTTTCTGGCCCGGCAACATGGCAAGCGGATTGACAAATCATCAGTCCACGATCTTTCTCTTTGATCCGGATACCGGCCAGTTGCAGGCTTTGGTCGGGGGCAATTACCTGACGGCGATCCGCACGGCGGCGGCGTCATCGGTGTCCATCGCGCATCTGGCACGCAAGGATGCGAAGGTGCTGGGCATGGTCGGCGCGGGGCATCAATCGGCGTTCCAGTTGCGTGCCGCAGTCAAGCAGCGCGCGTTTGACAAGGTCGTGGCGTGGAACCCGCATCCCGAGATGTTGCCGAAATTGGCGGCGGTGGCGGCAGAGCTTGGCCTGCCGTTCGAGGCGGTGGACCGCGAGGCGCTGGGGGCGCAGGCGGATGTGATCATCACCATCACCTCGGCTTTTGAGCCCTTGATGATGAAGGGCTGGTTCAAGCCGGGCACGCATATCGCCTGCATGGGGACCGATACCAAGGGCAAGCAGGAGGTGGACGCGCATCTTCTGGCGGCGGCGACGGTGTTCACCGATGAGGTGGCGCAATCCATCAGCATCGGCGAGGCGCAGCATGCGGTGGCCGCGGGTCTGATCCATGAAGGCGACATTGTGCCGCTGGGCGCGGTGATCAATGGCACGCATCCGGGGCGCAGCAGCGTGGATGAGATCACGCTTTTTGATGGCACCGGCGTTGGGTTGCAGGATCTGGCGGTGGCGCAGGTTGCGATGCGCGCGGCGCAGGCGCAGGGGATGGGCGCGCGCGTTACGCTGTAGGCGCGTCACGTGATAGGCGCGTTACGCTGTGGGCGCGTTGTAAGGGTTGCGGTCGGGGGTGGTTTTGGCGCTAATGCGGCAAGCACCCCCTGACCTGAGGCCGATCCCATGCCCCATACATTGCCGATCCGCGTCTATTATGAAGACACCGATATGGCGGGAATAGTCTATTACGCCAATTACTTGCGCTATATCGAGCGGGCGCGCAGCGATTGGGTGCGGGGCTTGGGGATCGATCAGAACGCGATGAAGGCGCAGGGCTTGGTCTTTGCGGTGCGCCGGGTCGAGGCGGATTATCTGATGCCCGCGCGACTGGATGACGAGCTGGTGGTCGAGACCGAGGTTTTGCAGGTCACCGGCGCGCGGCTGGTCATGGATCAGGTGGTGCGGCGCGGCAAGGACCGGTTGTTTCATGCCGTTGTGACCGTGGTTGTGATCACCGACAGCGGCCATCCGGCGCGGATGCCGGCAAATATTCGCCAGATGTTGCATTGATGTGATCGAATGACACAGATGTGTTGGCCTTCCCCTTTGAACTAGGATAGTTTGCCTGCCAAATGGACCGCCAATGCGGCCGATAGTCAGAGCAGGCATAATGGAAACCGAAATTATCGCAGGTGCCGCCGGCGCCGCCGGAGCGGAATATACCATGTGGGCCTTGTTTGCCCGCGCCACCATCGTCGTGAAACTGGTGATGATCATGCTGGTCCTGTGTTCCTTCTGGACATGGGCCATCGTGGTGCAGAAAACGATCCTCTATCGCAAGGTGCGCACGGAATCCGCGGCCTTTGACGCGGCTTTCTGGTCGGGCGAGCCGTTGGACGAGCTGTTTCAGCAGATCGGGCCCGAGCCTGCGGGCGCGTCGCAGCGGATCTTTGCGGCCGGCATGATGGAATGGCGGCGCAGTCATCGCAATGATGGCGGGCTGATCGCCGGGGCCTCGTCCCGGATCGACCGCAGCATGGATGTGGCGATTGCCAAGGAAGCCGATGAGTTGCAGGGCGGGTTGACGATTCTGGCGACCATCGGGTCTGCCGCGCCGTTCATCGGTCTGTTCGGCACGGTCTGGGGCATCATGCATTCGTTCATCGAGATCGCCAAGGCGCAGAACACCTCGCTGGCCGTTGTCGCCCCCGGTATTGCCGAGGCGCTGCTGGCCACGGGCATCGGTCTGGTCGCGGCGATCCCGGCGGTCATCTATTACAACAAGCTGAGCGCGGATGCGGACCGGATCATCGGGGGCTATGGCGCCTTTGCCGATGAATTCTCGACCATCCTCAGCCGTCAGCTGGATAGCTGAGCCATGGGTGCGGGTGTCGTCAAAAGCGGTGGTGGCGGATCGCGGCGCGGGCGGCGGCGGGGTGCCGGTCGCCCCGGTGTCGTGTCCGAGATCAATATCACGCCCTTCGTGGACGTGATGCTGGTGCTGTTGATCATCTTCATGGTGGCGGCCCCGCTGATGACGGTGGGCGTGCCGGTGGAATTGCCCAAGACGGCGGCCACATCGTTGCCGGCGGAACAGGAGGAACCCCTGAGCATCACCATGACCGCCGAAGGGCAGGTGATGATCCAGATGACCGAAGTGCCGCTGAACGATCTGGTGCCGCGCTTGCAGGCGATTGCCGCCGAGCGGGAGGGGGATCGCATCTTCCTGCGGGCGGATGGGGCGGTGCCCTATGCGGATGTGGTCACGGTGATGGGCGCGCTCAATCGCGGCGGGTTTTCCAACATCGGTCTTGTGACCGACTTGGGCGGGCCTGCGCTGGATGGAACCCAGCCCGCCACGGGTCAGGGTAACTGAGGGGCGCCGTGCGGATCGGCTACTATATCTCGGGGGCCGGGCATATCGGCCTGATCCTGTTGGTCCTCTTTGGGGGGATGTTCAACACGCCGCCGCAATCCTTTGAGGTGACGGAAGTATCGGTCATTTCCGGCGCGGAATTCGACGCGATGATGCAGGGTGTGCAGACGCCGGATGTGACGACGGATGTGGCCATGCCTGCGCCGGACCTGCCCGCAGAGCAGGCCCCGCCTGTGGAAAGCCAGCCCGATCCGACGCCGCCGCCCCCCGCGCCGCAGGTCACCGAGGCACCCGAGACCGATCCGGTGCCGCAGCAGCCCGATCCCCTGCCGCAGCAGACCGAGGCCGAGGTCAGCGACGAGGCCCCGGTGATCGCCCCGCCGCCGCAGGAAGAGGTCGTGCTGTCGCCGACAATCTCGGACCGTCCGGTGCCGCGCCCGTCCGAGCGTGTGGCGCCGGAACCTGTGGCCCCGCCCGAGCCGGATACGCAGGTGTCCGATGCCGTGACCGAGGAGGTTGTCCCCGACGAGGCCGCCGAGGTCGTGCGCGAGGAAACCGAAGGCGGCGCGCCCGAAGAGGCGACGACACGGATCGTGACCGAAGCGATGGAAGAACCCTCGGCGGCGCCGACCACATCCGTCCGCCCGCGCACGCGCCCCGCGCGGCCCGAACCTGTGGCCGAGACGCCGCCTGCCGATCCCGCGCCCGAGGCCGCGCCCGAACAGCAGGCGCAGGAGCAGCCCGAAGCGCAGCCGGATCAGACGGCCGATGCCGTGAATGACGCGCTGCGTCAGGCGCTTGAGGGTGGCGCGGCCAGCCCCGCGGCCGGTGGACAAAGCGGACCGCCCATGACATCAGGCGAGCGTGATGCGCTGCGCGTGGCGGTGCAGCAATGCTGGAACGTGGGGTCGCTGTCATCCGAGGCACTGCGGACAACGGTTGTCGTGGCGGTGTCGATGACCGAAGATGGCAAGCCACAGTCCGAATCCCTGCGGATGCTGGGCTTTGAGGGCGGCACCGAGGCAGCCGCGCGGCAAGCGTTTGAATCGGCGCGCCGCGCGATCATCCGCTGCGGTGCCAATGGGTTCAGCCTGCCACGCGACAAATACGACCAGTGGCGCGAGATCGAAATGACGTTCAATCCCGAGAACATGAGGATCAGATGATGACACGTGTGTTGACCCTGCTGGCGGCCTTGCTCGTCTTTGCGATGCCTGCGGCGGCTCAGACCGGTGGCCCGCTGCGCATCGAGATCACCGAGGGTGTGATCGAGCCTTTGCCCTTTGCGAACCCCGATTTCGTGGCCGAGAATGCCGCCGCTGCCGAGCTTGCACGGCAAATCGCGCGGGTCGTGTCCGAGGATCTGACCGGGACGGGCCTGTTCCGCGAAATCCCGGCCAGCGCCTTTATCAGCCAGATCACCAGCTTCAACAGCCCGGTGCAGTTCAGCGACTGGCGCGCGATCAACGCGCAGGCCCTGATCTCGGGTGCGGTCAGTGTGGGCGGCGACGGGTCGGTGTCGGTGAAGTTCCGCCTGTATGACGTGTTCGCCGGGCAGGAATTGGGCGACGGGTTGCAGTTCAACGGCACGCAGGCCGGGTGGCGGCGCATCGCGCATAAGGTGGCGGATGCGGTCTATTCCCGCATCACCGGCGAGGGCGGGTATTTCGACAGCCGTGTCGTCTATGTCGCCGAAGCCGGGACCAAGGATGATCGGCGCAAGCGTCTGGCGATCATGGATTATGATGGTGCCAATGTGCAGTATCTGACCGACAGCAACGCCATCGTGCTGGCCCCGCGCTTTTCGCCGAATGGGGACCGTATCCTGTATACCAGCTACGAATCCGGGTTTCCGCGCATCTATGTGATGGATGTGGCCTCGGTCGGGCGGCGCGCCTTGCCGACGCTGGAAGGCGACATGAGCTTTGCGCCGCGTTTCGCGCCGGATGGCAACACGGTGGTCTATTCGCTGACCACGGGTGGCAATACCGACATCTACCGCATGGATATCACGTCGGGGGCGGCAACGCGTCTGACATCCACGCCCGCGATCGAGACGGCGCCAAGTTTCAGCCCCGATGGAAGCCGGATCGTGTTCGAGAGCGACCGCAGCGGCAGCCAGCAGCTTTATATCATGGGCGCGAATGGCGGCGAGCCGCAGCGGATCAGCTTTGGTCAGGGGCGCTATGGCACGCCGGTCTGGTCGCCGCGCGGTGACCTGATCGCCTTTACCAAGCAATCCAAGGGCCGGTTCCATATCGGCGTGATGCGCACCGACGGGTCCGAGGAGCGGTTGCTGACCGCGTCTTTCCTTGATGAGGGTCCGACATGGTCGCCCAATGGCCGCGTGATCATGTTCACGCGTGAGACGCAGGGCGCGACCGGGTCGGCCTCGCTCTATTCCGTGGATATCTCGGGGCGCAACCTGAAGCAGATCAGGACCGAGGGCGGCGCCTCCGATCCGGCATGGTCACCCTTGCAAAGATAAGCCTGTCCTGCGCGCACCGATTCCCTTGGGCGCGCGGATATGCTAAGGACATCGACGAAACAGGCGAATTCTTGTGACACACAACAATGGGGCACCCAATATGACACTCTTTACGCGCGGCATCATTCTGGCTTCTGTTCTGGCGCTGGCCGCCTGCACCAATCCCGACCGTTTCGACTCGGCGGGCGCAGGTGGTGCCGGTGGCGCGGGCGGTGCGGGGGGCATCGGCGCGCCGGGCAGCGCGTCTGATCCGCGCTCGCCGCTGTATTTCCAGCAGACCATCGGGGACCGGGTGCTGTTCCAGGTCGATCAATCCTCGATCACGCCGGAATACCAGACCGTTCTGGACGGGCAGGCGCAGTGGCTGATGACCAACACCGATTACGTGGCCATCATCGAGGGCCATGCCGACGAGCAGGGCACGCGGGAATACAACCTTGCCCTTGGTGCGCGCCGGGCCAATGCGGTGCAGGAATATCTGGTGTCGCGCGGCGTGGCCCCCAACCGCCTGCGGGTGATCAGCTATGGCAAGGAGCGTCCGATCGAGCTGTGCAGCGACGAGGCCTGCTATTCCCAGAACCGCCGCGCCGTGACCGTGATCTCGGCCGGTCTGTCGAGCTGATCGGGGGATGGGCATGACGCTGCTGACCGCATGCCGGAAGGGTTCGGGCCGCCTCGGTCCGGCCCTGCGGCCCGTCCTCGGGCAGGTGCGCCTGTCGGTGCTGGCGCTGGCGCTGTCGGTCGCGGTGATGCCACAGGTGGCACCCGCGCAGGACGCGCAGACCCTGGCCGATATCCGGCAGGAAATGTCGATGCTGTTTGTCGAGGTGCAGCGCCTGCGGCGTGAATTGTCCACGACTGGCGCATCGGGATTGGCAATTCCCGGCGGCACGGTGCTGGACCGTGTCAACGTGATGGAAAGCGAATTGACGCGCCTGACGCGCAAGACCGAGGAGTTGGAGTTCCGCATCAATTCCATCGTCTCGGACGGGACCACCCGTCTGGGTGATCTGGAATTCCGGCTGTGCGAACTGGAACCGGGCTGCGATATCGGCAAGCTGGGCGAGACGACGACCCTTGGCGGCGGACCCGCCCCGGCCACGACGGGCATGATCGCATCCCCGATCCAGCCCGCGCCAGAGGCCGGAGGCAGCACCACCACCCCGACACCCCCCACGGCAGAGCTGGCCGTTGGCGAGAGAGCAGACTTCGAGCGGGCGCAGGAGGCGCTCGCATCCGGTGACTTTCGCAGCGCCGCGGACCTCTTTGCGGCCTTTAATGAGACCTATCCGGGCGGACCGTTAGGGCCGGAGGCCGATCTGAAACGCGGGCAGGCGCTGGCGCAGCTGGATGATGTGCGCGGCGCGGCGCGGGCCTATCTGTCGGCCTTTACCGCCGATCAGACCGGGCCGAACGCGCCCGAGGCGCTGTTCCGGTTGGGCGAGGCTTTGGGGCGGCTGGGCCAGACGCAGGAGGCCTGCACGACCTTGCAGGAGGTTGGGGTGCGCTTTCCGCAATCACCCAGTGTCGCCTCGGCGCAGGAGGCTCGTACGCGTCTGGGCTGTCAGTGACGCCGGAGGCGTCGGGCGCGGCCCTGCTGTGGCGGCGCGCGGTTGCTTTGGCGATGCAGGGCCAAGACAGGGTCGGCGTGGCCGTGTCGGGCGGCGGCGATTCCATGGCGCTGCTGCATCTGGCGCAGCGGGCCAGCCATGAGACGGGCGCGCGCATTCTGGCAGTGACGGTCGATCATGGTCTGCGGGCGGGCAGTGCCGCCGAAGCCGTGCAGGTGGCGCGCCATTGCGCGGGGCAGGGGATTGCGCATCAGACGCTGCTGTGGCGGCGCGATACGGCGCAGGGCAATCTACAGGCCGCCGCGCGCGTCGCGCGCTATGGGTTGATGGGCGCTTGGGCGCAAGAACAGGGCATCGGCCGCGTCCTGCTGGGCCATACGCAGGATGATCAGGCCGAGACATTCCTGATGCGGCTGGGGCGCGAGGCGGGGCTGGACGGGTTGTGCGGGATGCCCGCGCGGTTCATGCGTCACGGGATTGACTGGCACCGCCCCCTGCTGGAGGCGGGCAGGGCGGATCTGCGCGATTATCTGCGCGCCGCGGGTCTGGTCTGGAGCGACGATCCTTCGAATGACGATCTGCGCTTTGCGCGGATCAAGGCGCGCGCGGCGCTTGAGGCGCTGGCCCCGCTGGGGATCGACGCGGGCGGGCTGTCGCGTGTGATGGCGCAGCTTGAGGATGCGCGCGCGGCGCTGCGTCATGAGGTGCAGGCGGTGGCTGCGCGGCTGATCCGGCAGGAGCATGGCGATCTGCTGCTGGACTGGCCCGCGTTGGAGGAGTTGCCCTATGAGGTGATCCGCCGCTGCGTGGTGGCCGCGCTCATGTGGGTGTCGGGCAGTCCCTATCCGCCCCGGCGCGAGGATGTGAGCCATGTCATCCTTGCACTAACCTGCGAGGGGCAGCGGACGCTGGCGGGGTGTCTTTTGCGGCGGCAGGGGCGCTATGTGCGGATCGGGCGCGAATATAATGCGCTGCGCGATGTGACGGGGCCGACCGACCGGCCATGGGACGGGCGCTGGCAGTTGGACGGGCCGCATGATCCGGCCCTGCATGTGGCCGCCTTGGGTGAGGCGGGGTTGCGGCTTTGTCCTGATTGGCGCGACACGGGGCTGCCGCGGGCGGCGCTGATCGCCGCACCTGCGGTATGGCGCGGGGAGCATCTGGTGGCGGCGCCATTGGCCGGGGTCAATCCCG
>NCJR01000296.1 GCA_002282555.1 Rhodobacterales bacterium 34-62-10 | reverse complement strand
GTTTTTGGGCGAGATCCCTGCCCTGCCCCAGACCCGCGCCATGCTGATGCGCGCCTGCGACACCCGCCTGCCCGCGCGGTTGCAACTGCCGGAACTGGACGTGATCGCCGATGCCCTGATCGCCGCCGCGCAAGAGGTGATGGGCAACATGCGGGCTTATGGGACGTAACTCGTTATAAAAGCTTAAGTTGCCCGGCCATGAAAGGATGCGCTTGAATGGCCGGGGTCACGATGATGTCGCGCAACAGCGGCTTCAACCGCTGGGCCACCTGCGCGGGCATGTCCTGCAACACGCCCTTGCGCGCGGTCAACGAGATGGTGCGCGACAGCGGCGCGAAGGGCAGCTCGACCACATCCAGCCGATCCGCAAACCGCCGCGCCCGCATCAAAGCCAGCGGCGTCAGGATCGTCCAGCCCGCCCCCTGCGCCACCAGCGCCAGAATCGCGTGATAGCTGTCCAATTCGAACCGATGCGCCAGCGTCAGGTTCTGCCGCGCCAGATGGGACGCGATCAGCCGCCCCATGTAATGCCGCGTGGTATATTGCACCAAAGGCAATGTTTTCAACTGCTTGAGGGTATCCTGCCCCGGTGTCAGCGCGCCCTTGGCGGTGGCGATCACGAAACCTTCGGTCAGCAGGGGATGCAATTCCATCCAATCGGCCTCGGCCCCCATATCGGCGGCCACGATCACATCCAGCGCGCGCGCGTCCAGTTGGTCATGCAGATAATGGCTGGCCCCGGTTTCCAGCAGGAACTGACAGCCCTTCAGATGCGCCGCCAGATCGGTCAGCAGGCGCGGCGTCACATCGGCCTCGAAATCCTCGATCATGCCCAGACGGAACCGCGTCAGCGCGGACAGATCGGCCATGGCCAATTCCGCGCGCGCCAGTGACGCTTCGTTCAGGATGATGCCCGCCCGCCTGCGAAACACCTCGCCCGCCGGGGTCAGGGTGACGGGGCGCGCGTTACGGTTCAAGAGCGTGGCCCCGATCGCCCCCTCAAGATTGGTCAATTGCTGACTGACCGCCGAGGCGCTGGCGCCTATGCGACGGGCGGCGGCCGAGATGCTCCCCTCCTCGGCCGTGGCCACGAAAACCTCGATCCCCCAGAGGGTTATGCGACCGGGGCTATCGACCATGTCAGGCTTACTTGCCCATCTTGGACAGTTTCGCCTGCAAATCCTGCAACTGGCGCTTGATCTCGTCCAGCCCGGCCTCGTCATCCTTGTCGGCGCTGTCCTCGCGCGCGGGACCGGATGATCCCGGCCAACCGCCCTTGAACCCGCCGGTCATGGCTTTCAGAAAGGCTTCCTGCTGCGCCTGCATCGCCTCGAACCCCGGCATCTTGGCCATCGGGGTCACTTTCACCATGTTTTCCATCATCTTGGACTGGCTGTCGCGCAGCATGTCAAAGGACATGGCCAGGAACTGCGGCACGACCGACCCGGCCTGCGTGGTATAGCTGCGCACCAGATCGGTCAGGACATTGACCGGCAGCATCGTCTCGCCCCGGCTTTCATGTTCCGCGATGATCTGGAGCAGGTATTGCCGCGTCAGGTCATCGCCGGATTTCAGATCGACGATCTGCACCTCGCGGCCTTCACGGATGAAACCGGCGATGTCCTCGAGCGTCACATAATCGCTGGTTTCGGTATTGTATAAACGGCGACTGGCATAACGCTTGATCAGAAGTGGTTTCTTGTCTTCGGCCACGGATGACCCTCCCCTTGATGCAGCAGTGCAGCATCAGCTTAGGCCCTTGCGATGCAAAAAGAAAGGGCGGGCACAATGGCCCGCCCGCGCGTGTCGCATCCCAGGGAGGAGGAGAAGGATGCGTCAGCGTCCCTTGCCTGCGCGATTACTTCGCGGCGGCTTTTTTCGCGACGGTGGTGGCGTCCTTGGCGGCTTTCTGCACGGCGGCAGAGGCTTCCTCGGTCATGTCCTTGCCAGCGGCCATCAGCAGCTCGACAGTGTCCATCTGCATCTTCTTGGCGACTTCGGCGAAAGCGGCCATGTATTCGGCCGATGCTTCGGCCTGAGCCGATGCGAAATCGGTCATGGCTTTGGCGTAATCGGCAGGCTCTGCCTTCACTTTGGTCATGTCGGCCAGCTTGGACAGCGTGTCCTTGGTCCATTTGGTCGAGATTTCGGTCGATTTCTCGGCCGCGGACAGCGCCAGGCCCGACAGTTTCTCGTTCAGGGTCGCCTGAGTCTTGAACGCGTCTTCCATCGACTTGGTGTCAACGGGGAATGCGCCCATCATGTCTTTCATCATGGCGGTGAAATCTTGTGTCTTGGCCATTGTCTTGATCCTTTTCATGCTTTCCGGGCCCACCCCGGTGTTCTGAAGCTGCACCCAATATGTATGCTGCAACGCGGCATTTCAAGGATTTTATGCCGCAACGCAGCATATTGTTTTTATCGCTGGAAAATCAGTCCTTTGCAGGCGGAAGCACATATGTCCCCGGTGCCGGACACAGCGGTGGATGGCTCGAATCACCCGGTTCCCTAGCGTCAACCATCTTGCCCGACCGCTTGGCCAGCCACTTGCCCCAGCGTGGCCACCAGCTTCCCTCGTGAAAGTCGGCCTGCGCCTTCCAGTCAGCGGCGGGCAGGCTCATGTCCTCGTTGGTGTAATGGCCGTATTTCTTCTTGCTGGGCGGGTTGATGATCCCCGCGATATGGCCCGATTGCGACAGGATGAAGGTGCGGTCATCCGACCCCATACCCTGCGCCCCGCGATAACTGTCCCTCCAGGCGGCGATGTGATCGGTCTCGCAGGC
>NCJR01000041.1 GCA_002282555.1 Rhodobacterales bacterium 34-62-10 | reverse complement strand
CAGACATAGGCCCCGGCCCCGACGCGGATTTCCATGTCAAAGGCCGGACCTGTCCCCAGAACCGAGGCCCCCAGCAGCCCCGCCTCACGCGCGATGCTGACGGCGACGTTCATCACCTCGATCGCATCGGGGTATTCCGAGCGTAGATAGACAAACCCCTTGGTCGCGCCCACGCCCAGCCCCGCGATGATCATCCCTTCGATCAGAGTGAAGGGATCGCCCTCCATGATCATGCGGTCGGCGAAGGTGCCGCTGTCGCCCTCATCGGCATTGCAGACGATGTATTTGCGGTCGGCTTCGGCCTTGCGCACGGTGTCCCATTTGATGCCCGTCGGGAACCCTGCCCCGCCCCGCCCGCGCAACCCGCTCTCGGTCACTTCGGCGACGATCCCGGCACCGTCCATCCCCATCGCGCGGCGCAACCCGGACAGGCCGCCATGCGCCTCATAATCCGCCAATGACAGTGGGTCGATCACGCCACAACGTGCAAAGGTCAGCCGCGTCTGTCGCGCCATCCACGGCAAGACCTCGACCAGACCCAGCGCTTTGGGATGCGCCTCGGGCGCGTCAAGAATTCCTGCGATATCGGCAGGTGTGACAGGACCGAACCCGATCCTGCCCGCGGTCGTCTCGATCTCGAGAAGCGGCTCCAGCCAGATCATGCCCCGGCTGCCATTGCGGATCAGCGTCAGGTCGATACCGCGGGCGCGCGCCTGCGTCAGCAGCGCCTCGGCCACGTCATCCGCACCAAGGGCGCGGGCGGCTGCGTCGCGGGGAAGCCAGACCTTCATGCGCCCACCTCCGCAAGAATGGCATCCATCCGGGCGGCATCCACGCGGCCCACAACCTTGCCATCCACCATCGCGGCAGGCCCGCAGGCGCAAAGCCCAAGACAATAGACCGGCTCGATCGTGACCGCGCCATTTGACGTGGTGCCGTGCCATTCCAGGCCCAGACGCGCCAGCGTGTCATCTGCCAAAGCATTGCCGCCCTGTGCCTGACACGCCTCGGCACGGCAGATCCTGACCACATGCCGCCCGGCAGGGGCTTCGCGGAAATCGTGGTAGAAGGTGATGACGCCATGCACCTCGGCGCGTCCGATATTCAAACCCTCGGCGATGGGCTGCACGCAATCCTGCGGGATGAAACCGAAGCTGTCCTGAATGGCGTGCAGGATCGGCAGCAGCGGACCTTCCAGATGGGCATGCGCGGCCAGAACCTCCTCGGTCCGGGTCCGGACATCCTCGGACGATGGGCGGTTGGCGTGGCGGTCTTGCATGGCGAAAGGCTCCGGCGGGACAAGTCCTGCTGATCATGGCAGGGTTGCACAGCAGATCAATATCGCATTTCGGTGGATTGATAGGATTAGACTATCAAACCTGGCGCTTCTCGGCCATCGCCTGCGCCTGCTGCAACAGCGCTGCCAGCACAGGCGTGTGTGGCTCGCGCCACGGCGCGATCAGCCCCACGGCATGGCTCGCCTCGGGCGCGCGCAGCGGCACCGCCGCCAGACTGCCGCCCGCCAGAAAGATTTCAGCCGCCTTCAAAGGCAACACCGTCGCCCATCCCCCTGCCAGCACATGGCTGATCAGCACGATCACCGAGGATGCTTCGACCATCGGGACCACGCTCACCCCCGCCTCGGCCAGATGGAGGTTGATGATCCGGCGGTTCTGCATGTCCGGCGTCAGCAAGCACAGCGGCAGATCACCCAGATCAGCCCATCGCAGCGCATCCTGCCCCGCCAGCGGATCATCGGCGCGCACCACCAGACAATAGCGTTCGTCATAGATCGGCACGGTGGTGACACGGCCCAGCGGCTCGTTGTCCAGATAGCTGATCCCTGCGTCGATCTGCAAATTCTCCAACAGGGCCAGAATCTCGATCGAGGTGCTTGAACGCACGGTAAAGCGCACATTCGGATGGCTGCGGCTGAATTGCGTGGTCAGGTCCGACACCAGCGTCAACGCCGTCGGGATCACCGCCAGCCGCAGATTGCCCGAAAGCCCCTGTTTGGCGGCCCGCATCTCCTCGCGCATGGTGCGGGCATCACCCACGATCTGGCGCGCCCATTCCAGCACGCGCTGGCCCTCCGGCGTCAGCCCTTGAAACCGCGAGCCGCGCCACACCAGCATCACGCCCAGCTGATCCTCCAACTGCTTGATCGCCGCCGACAGGCTCGGCTGCGTCACGCCGCACGCCTCGGCTGCCCGGCCGAAATGCTGCTCGCGGGCCAGCGCGATGAACATCTCCAGTTTTTCGATCATGATCCGAGTATCGCGACAAAGCATCCACGGCGAAAGAGGGTTTCCTGCCCCGCCGCTTCTTCTTGCCGCAAATATCCCCGCCGGAGGCATCCGCCCCGGCCACAGGCGCCACAGCCGCGGTGGAATGCCTCCCTTGGCATCCCGTCTCCGCTTCACTATCACTCGTATCCGAGGCGCATTGAACCGGACAAAGGGACAGGCCCATGACGCGGACCGATACAGTCACCGCTTTACCAAAGCCGCAGGCGGCCAAGGTGTCCTGATGCGCAAGGCCTTGCTCACACTTGCGCGCTGGGCGGAACACCTGACGGCATGGGCCTGCGCCGCTGCGCTGACCGTTCTGGTGTCCACGGTCCTCGGCATCGTGGTTCTGCGGTTCGGCTTCGACATGGGCTTCATCAAGCTGCAAAACCTGTCAGGCTATGCCTTTGCCGTTCTTTTGATCCTGTCGGTGCCTTACTGCCTTGCTCGTGACGGGCATGTGCGGGTGGATGTGCTGTCGGAACGGCTGCCCCCCGCCTATCTGCGCCGCGCCGATCTGGTGGCACTGTTGGCCTTCCTGATGCCGGTGTTCGGGCTGATGGTCTGGGCCTTTCTGCCCGATCTGCGCTACAGCTGGTCGATCCGCGAGGGGGCGGTGGAAACCGGAGGGTTGGGCGGGGTCTATCTGATCAAGACGCTGGTGGCAGTGTCAGGCGTGCTGATGATCCTGCAAGGTATCGCCGCCGTGCTGCGCCCCACAGCCGAGCCACATCCATGACCCTGCCCGAGGTGTTCCTGATCATGCTGGGGCTGGCACTGGCTGCAGGTATCCTCAGCGGGATACCCGCGATGCTGGCGATTGCTGGCGTGCCCTTCGTGATGGCCTTGCTGGGAAGCCTTGTCGGTGTGTTCGACCTGTCCTTTCTCAATTTCTTTCCGGCGCGCGTCTACGGGATCATGTCCAACTCCCTTCTGATGGCCGTGCCACTTTTCGTGCTGATGGGTGTCCTGCTGGAAAAATCCCGCGTGTCCGAACGGATGTTGCAGGTTCTGGGCCAGATGCTGGGCGGGTCCGCGCGCGGCATGGCGGTGTCGGTGCTTCTGTTCTCGGCGATCATCGCCGCATCGACCGGCATTGTCGGGGCGACCGTGGTGATGTTGGTTCTGATGAGCCTGCCCTCCATGTTACAGGCGGGCGTCCCCAAGCGACTGGCCGCCGGGCTGATCTGTGCAGGTGGCACGCTGGGCCAGATCATCCCGCCCTCGATCCTTCTGGTGCTGCTGGGGGACCAGATCGGCAACACCTATCTCGAGGCGCAGCAGCGCGCCGGCAATTTCGCGCCCGATGCCGTGTCCGTGGGCGACCTTTTTGCCGGGGCACTGCTGCCGGGACTGATGCTGGTGGGCCTCTATGCGCTTTATGCCTTTGCCGTGCTGACGCTCAACGCGCGCTCAATGCCCGCGCCGCTCATCCCCGTGCCGGTGGCGCCGCGTCCGCCGCTTGCCGAGATTCTGGGCAGTTTTGCACCTCCGCTTCTGATGATCCTGGCCGTTCTGGGCTCGATCCTCGCCGGTGTCGCCACCACGACCGAGGCGGCGGGGCTGGGCGCGGTGGGGGCCCTGATGATGGCGGGCTACCACCGCCCGGGGCGGGGTCGCGCATGGGTGGGGCTGGGTGCGCTTGCGGTGCTGGCGCTGCTGGCACTGCGCCTGTTGACCACCGGGCGCGCGGGTGCTGGCGCGACCTGGGTGGCGGTGCTGCTGGTCGCGCTTTTGTTGCTGGGCTTGGCCGTCGCGGTGTGGAAGCTGTGGCGCTCCGGCGTTCTGGCATCCGCGACCGAGGATACGTTGCGCATCACCGGCATGGTCTTTGGCATCGTCATCGCCGCCTCGATGCTGGCACTGGTCTTTCGCGGCTTCGGCGGTGAGGACGCGGCGTCCCATCTGCTGGGCAACCTGCCCGGCGGCGAATGGGGCGCGCTGCTGATCGTGATGGGACTGGTCTTTCTCCTGGGTTTCCTGCTGGAGGCGATCGAGATCATCTATATCGTCGTCCCCCTTCTTGGTCCCGCGCTGCTGGGCGGTGATATCTCGCCGGTCTGGTTCGGGGTGCTTCTGGCGATGAACCTGCAAACCTCGTTCCTGACCCCGCCCTTCGGTTTCGCGCTGTTCTATTTCCGCTCGGTCGCCCCGCGCGGGATCACGACCCGCGACACCTATCTGGGCGTGGCCCCTTTTGTTGTGTTGCAACTGATCGGGCTTGGTATCCTGATCGCGTTCCCGGCGCTTGCCACATGGCTACCCGGTGTGTTGTTCTGAACCGGATTGCATCATTCAGAGGAGAACATGATGAAACGACGTGATTTTCTGGCCAGCGGCGCCGGCGTTGCCGCCGCTGCCACGGCTCTGGCAGCCCCTGCCATCGCACAGGGCAACATCACTTGGAACCTGCCCACGGCTTTCCCCAAGAACGCGCCGGGCGTCGGCACCAACGTAACCCGCTTTGCCGAGGTGGTGGCTGCCATGTCCGATGGGCGGCTGAATTTCACTGTCCATGGTGGCGGCGAACTGGTGCCGCCCTTTGCCGTTGAAGATGCTGTGCAGCAGGGCAACGCGCCCGTCGGCCATGGTCCCACCTATTACGCCGCAGGCAAGAACCCCGCGATTCACTGGTTCACCGCCGTGCCCTTCGGCATGACCTCGAACGAGCATTTTGCATGGCTCAAATGGGGCGGCGGGCAGGCGATCTGGGACGACATCTATGCCCAGCGCAACCTCAAGGGTTTCTACTGCGGCAACTCCAACACCCAATCCGGTGGCTGGTTCAAGACCGAGGTGAACACGCTCGAAGACCTCAAGGGTCTGAACATGCGCATCGCCGGTCTGGGCGGAGAGATCTACCGCAAGCTCGGCGTCAACGCCGTGCTGATGCCCCCGCCGGAAATCTTCCAGTCGATGCAGTCGGGCGCCATTGATGCCGCCGAATGGGTGGGGCCGATGCTGGATCAGGCCTTCGGTCTGCAAAAGGTGACCAAGCTGTGCTACCTGCCCGCCTATAACGAGCCGGGTGCGGGTCTGGCCATTGTCTTCAACCGCGACGCGTGGGCTGAACTCGGCCCCGATCTGCAGATGATCTGCGAAATGGCCGCGCAATCCGTGGCGCTGGAAACGCAGGCGCAGTTCGATTTCTTCAACGCGCAGGCGATGGAGGCGCTACGGGCGGACGGGGTGCAGTTCCTGCAATTCAGCCCCGAGATCGTGGACGGCATGCGCGCCGCATGGGGCGAGGTGCAGGACGAGTTGACCGCCGCCTCTGAGGATGTGGCCCGTGTGCGCGAAAGCTATGACGCGTATCTGGCGCAGGCCAACGCCTATGCCAAGGACATGACGATCCCGATGCTGTCGGGGCGCGGCTGATCCTCGGAACAGGCTCAGGACCAAAAAGGCAGGGGGCAACCTCTGCCTTTTTTCAACCTGTATTGCCTTTTTCTACTGCCGCCCCTGCACCGGGGTGGCGGCCACGCGGCGGCTCTGCATCCTTTCGCGGATGAACACGAACAGCCCCGACCCAAGGATCAGTGCGCTGCCCGCCCAGACAACAGGGGCCGGCACCTCGCCCCAGATCACCCAGCCCCAGAAAATCGCCAGTGGCAGGCCGATATACTCAAAGGGCGCGACCACCGCCGCATCCGCCAGACGATACGCCTGCGCCAGCGAGAAACCGATGATCGCGGAATTCAGTCCCAGCCCAAGGAACAGCCAGCGATCCGTCCCCTCGGGCCAGACCCATGCCCGCAGCAGGAATTGCAGCGAGCCGTTCTCGACCCCCACGGCAAACCGACCATCCCCCGCCACGGCATAGAACAGCAGCGACACCACGATGAAGATGCCCTGAATATAAACCGCCATAGCCGAGGCGCGGGTGGTGGCCCCCAGCCGCCGCGTCAATATCTGGTTCAGCGCATAGGTCAGCGCCGAGATGACAGGCAGGAACAGGATGAACCGCGAGACCTGTGTGTCACTGTCCCAAGGCCGCATCATCAGCACGACTCCGGCAAAACCCACCGTGACCGCGGCCAGACGCAGGGGGCCGACCTTCTCGCCCAACAACGGGATCGACAACAGCGTGATCATCAGGGGTGCCACGAAAAACAGCGCCGTGGCTTCGGCCAGCGGGATCACGGCCAATGCCGCGAAATAGGTCAGGTTCGAGATGACCACCAACCCGCCGCGCATCAGGTGCAGGCCGGGATTGCGGGTGCGCAGGATACCGAAGCCGCCCTCCATCTGCACCAGCATCAGACTGAACAGGATCCCGATGGCAGACCGGATGAACACCATCTGATGCAGTGGATACCCGCCCGACAGCGCCTTGATCAGAACATCATTGACCGAAATGGCAGCCATTCCGACCAGCACGAATCCGATCCCGGCGGCGGTATTCTGCGGAACGGTGACAAGCGGTGCGCGCATGGACAGACCTTTGCAATCCGCCTATCCCTAGCCGTGACGGTCGCCAGCGGCCAGCCTCTTTTTGGCACTTGCGTCAGACGGCTTGGCGCAGCGTCAAGGCTGGGCTAGTCTGTCGCGCACGACATGCCGGAACATCGCCACCAGAAGGACCTGACGCCCATGCAGATGAACGATCAACGCGACATCAACGCCCCCCGCTCCCAGGTTTGGGCGGCCTTGCTCAGCGCCGAGGTGCTGAAGGACTGCGTGCCGGGGGCCGAGGAGGTGACGGGAAACCCCGCCGACGGGTTCGAAGCGACCGTGGTGCAGAAGGTCGGCCCGGTGAAAGCCACCTTCAAGGGGCAGGTCACCCTGACCGATATGGTCGAGGGGGAAAGCCTGACCCTGTCGGGCGAAGGCAAGGGCGGTGCCGCCGGTTTCGCCAAGGGCGAGGCCAAGGTCCGGCTGGAGGAAATCCCCGAAGGCACCCGTCTGATCTATGACGTCGAGGCCAAGGTGGGCGGCAAGCTGGCGCAGCTGGGCAGCCGCCTGATCGATGGGTTCGCCAAGAAGATGGCGGATCAGTTCTTCGAGAATTTCCAGAATGTGGTGGAAGGCCCCTCCGAGGAGGCGGCCGCGTCCGGGACGGACGAAGGGTCCGAGGAGGCACCGAAGAAAAAAGGCTGGCTCAGCCGGTTGAAAGGCTGATTGCGGCAAATGGCGCGCGGGGGCAGGGCTGACAGGATCGGTCCCTGCGCGGTCTTGTCCGGATCGCGCGCCTTGTTTGTCGACGGGGCACAATCTACATGACGTTCATGAAACGCTTTATCCCCTTCATGAAGGCCGACCCGGTCGTGGCCGTGGTGCGTCTTGCCGGCAGCATTGGTTCCGGTCCCCGCAGCCCGCTGAGTGACGAAGTCATCGGCCCGGTTCTGGAACGTGCATTCCGCAGGGGCAAGCCGCGCGCAGTGGCCCTCGTGCTGAACTCGCCCGGCGGCTCGCCGGTGCAATCCGCGCTGATCGCGGCACGTATCCGGCGCTTGGCGGCGGATAAAAAGATCCACGTGCACGCCTTTGTCGAGGATGTGGCCGCCTCGGGTGGTTACTGGCTGGCGGCGGCGGCTGATGACATCTGGGCCGATACCGGTTCGATCGTCGGCTCCATCGGTGTGATTTCAGCGGGATTCGGCGCGCATGTGGCGCTGGCCAGGCAAGGGGTCGAGCGGCGCGTCTATACCTCCGCCGAGTCGAAATCCATGCTGGACCCTCGCGGTGCAAAACTGGCCGATGATCCCGAACTTTTCACGGGACGCTTCTGGCTGGGCGCACAGGCGCATGAACTGGGCCTGATCGACGGAATTGGCCATCTGGAGCCGAAACTCAAGGAACTCTATGGCGACAAGGTCAAGCTGGTCCGCTACGGGCGCCGTCGCAGCCTGTTTCAGCGTTTCGGTGCCACATTTGCGCAAGATGCGCTCGCCGGCATAGAGGAGCGGGCCGCATTCGCCCGTTTCGGTCTGTGACGTGCTTCTGAAAACCGTTGTTCTCTTTCTTGTCGGCATGGGCGTGCTGGCCATGTTCGGAAAATTCAAGTTTCCCGGGCAAAAACGCCTGCAATCCGCGCGCTGCCCTTCTTGTAAACGGTACCGCATCGGGCGTGGCCCCTGTTCCTGCGGTCACAAAAAAGGATAAATCATGGTCTGGTTGATGGCGGCCCTCGGGCTGGTGATCCTGCTGTTTGCGGGTGACGCATTGGTCAGGGGGGCAGTGAACCTGTCTCTCCGGATCGGGATACCGGCACTCATCGTCAGCCTGACCATCGTGGCCTTCGGGACCTCGGCACCCGAGTTGCTGATCTCGGTGCAGGCCGCGCTGAATGGCGTTCCCGGCATCGCGATGGGTAACGTCGTGGGGTCCAATACCGCCAACATCCTGCTGGTGCTGGGTATTCCCGCCCTTATCGCCGTGATGCACACGGCCGAGCATGACACGCGCAAAAGCTTTGTGGTGATGATCGCGGCATCGGTCCTGTTCATCGTGCTGGCCTTCCGGGGAGTATTCGACTGGATCTCCGGTCTGATCCTGCTGGGCGCACTGGCGCTGGCGTTGGCCGATATGTTCCGCGATGCCCGCAAGCACAAGGCCGCCGCCGCGCTGGTGGCCGAAGGCATGGACGGCAGCGATGATCTGGACGATCTGGAGGGGGCAGACCCCGACATGCCATGGTGGAAGATCATCCTGTTTCTGGTGCTCGGTCTGGCCGGCCTTCCACTTGGCGCGGACATTCTGGTCGATGCCGCAACCCAGATCGCCCGGACCTTTGGCGTGACCGAGACTGTGATCGGACTGACGCTTGTGGCCGTCGGCACCTCGATGCCAGAACTTGCAACGACTGTCATGGCGGCGATCCGCAGGCAAGCTGATGTTGCGCTGGGCAACGTGATCGGGTCCAACTTCTTCAATCTGCTGGGTATCATCGGTATCGCCTCGCTGGTGGCGCCGATTCCGGTCGATCCGCAATTCCTGTCGGTGGACCTCTGGGTCATGCTGGCGGCCTCGTTGCTTCTGATCCCCTTCGTGTATCTTGGCCAGAATATCGGCCGCATCTGGGGTGTCGCCTTGATCGCGATGTATGTGGCCTATGTCTGGAGCATGTTCCTCTGATGCGAGGACTGCAGGACAGCACAGGCAGGGGAAGACCGTGATGCAAAAGATCGCACTGGTGACCGGAGCGGGCAAACGTCTGGGGCGCGCCATGGCGCTGTATCTGGCGGATCGAGGGTTCGACGTCGGCGTCCACTACGCCGGTTCACAATCCGAGGCCGAGGAGGTGGCGACGCTGATCCGTGCCAAGGGCCGCCGCGCCGTGACCCTTCAGGCCGACCTGCTGGACGAAGCTGCCACCCATGCCCTGATCCCCGCTGCGATGCAGGCTTTGGGCGGTCCGCTGACCTGTCTGGTCAACAACGCCTCGATTTTCGAGTATGACAACATCCAGACCGCAACCCGCACCACCTGGGACCGCCACTTCGACAGCAACCTGCGTGCGCCTTTCATCCTGACGCAGGCCATGGCCGCCCATATCCCCGCAGCCGGGCAGGACGATGCAGACGAACCGCTGGCCCAAGGTCTGATCGTCAACATGATCGACCAGCGCGTGCGCAAGCTGACACCGGAGTTCATGACCTACACGCTGGCCAAGATGGGCCTCTGGGCACTGACGCAGACATCGGCGCAGGCGCTCGCGCCGCGGATCCGGGTCAACGCCATCGGTCCGGGGCCGACCTTGCAAGGCGCGCGCCAATCGGCAACGCACTTCGCCGACCAACGTGCGGCGACGGTTCTGGGCCGCGGTGCCAACCCCGCAGACATCACGGCCGCTCTGGGCTATTTCCTCGATGCGCCCGCCGTCACGGGGCAGCTTTTGTGCATCGATGGCGGTCAGCATCTGGGCTGGCAAACCCCCGACGTTCTGGGCGTAGAGTGACGCTGGGGCAGGCTTTCCGGCACATCCTGCAGGTGGGGCGGTCAAAGTTTTGCACCGTTCACGCCGCTGTTACGCCACCGTTACAAAAACCTCAACGTTTTCAGTATTTTGCAACCACGTAAAAAAATCATCAACGTTTTCAATATGTTGTAATACTGCCTAAAATTTAGGCAATTCAGCGAACCGGGCCTGAACTAAGGAAAATTTCCAGATGGCGAAAACTTGTCTCCAGACTTATCCACAGAAAACGTGGGTATGTTTGGCCTTGCCCCCGGTCAGCAAAGATTGCAGCGCGGCACAAAGAATCATACCTCTGATCCCATGACCGAAACACCCGATCCATCACCTGATCAGACCCTCACCGGACATGCCCTGATTCAGGAGTATCTCAAGACGCTTGACGGCTCTCCCGGCGTCTACCGGATGCTGGATGCCCAAAGCCGGGTTCTCTATGTGGGCAAGGCGCGCAACCTCAAGGCGCGGGTGTCGAACTATGCCCGCCCCTCGGGTCATTCGGGGCGGATCGCGCGGATGATCTCGGAAACCGCCGGGATGATGTTCCTGACCACCCGGACCGAGACCGAGGCGCTGCTGCTGGAGCAGAACCTGATCAAGCAATTGAAGCCGCGCTACAACGTGCTGTTGCGCGATGACAAAAGCTTTCCCAACATCCTGATCACCGGCGATCACGACTTTCCGATGATCACCAAGCATCGCGGCGCGCGCAAGGACAAGGGGCAGTATTTCGGCCCCTTCGCCAGCGCGGGCGCGGTGAACCGGACGCTGAACCAGTTGCAGAAGGTATTCTTGCTGCGCAACTGCTCGGATGCGATGTTCTCCAGCCGGACGCGCCCCTGCCTGTTGCATCAGATCAAGCGCTGCTCGGCCCCCTGCACCGGGCTGATCTCAAGGGATGATTACGCCGCGACCGTCGCCGATGCGGTGCGCTTCCTGTCCGGTCGCTCGACCGCGGTGCAGGAAACGCTGGCCGCGCAGATGCAGCAAGCCTCCGACGATATGGAGTTCGAGCGCGCCGCCGCCCTGCGCGACCGGATCCGCGCCCTGACGCAGGTGCAGACGGTGCAAGGCATCAACCCGCGGGGCGTGTCCGAGGCGGATGTGATCGCCCTGCACATGGAAGGCGGGCAGGCCTGCGTGCAGGTGTTCTTCATCCGCGCGCATCAGAACTGGGGTAATGCCGATTTCTACCCCCGCATCGGTGCCGATATCGACGCGCCCGAGGTGCTTGAGGCCTTCATCGGCCAGTTCTACGACACCAAGGAACCGCCCCGGCAGTTGATCCTGTCGCATCCCTTGGAAAACGCCGATCTGATGCAGGCGGCCTTGACCGAAAAACTGGGCCGCAAGGTCGAAATCCTTGTGCCCCAGCGCGGTGAGAAAGCCGAACTTGTGGAAGGGGCCGCCCGCAACGCCCGCGAATCGCTGGCCCGCCGCATGGCCGAAGGCGCGACCCAGACCAAGCTTCTGAAAGGTCTGGCCGAGGCGTTCGCCTTGCCCGCCCCCCCGAACCGGATCGAAGTCTATGACAACTCCCACATCCAAGGCACCGATGCCGTGGGCGCGATGATCGTCGCGGGGCCGGACGGGTTCATCAAGGGCCAGTATCGCAAGTTCAATATCCGTGGTGACGAACTGACCCCCGGCGACGACTTCGGCATGATGAAAGAAGTGCTGACGCGGCGGTTCAAACGTCTGCTGAAAGAAGACCCCGACCGCGCGCTGGGCCTCTGGCCCGATCTGCTGCTGATCGACGGCGGCGCGGGGCAGGTCAGCGCCGTGGCGCAGATCATGGCTGAACATGGCGTGCAGGACATCCCGATGGTCGGTGTCGCCAAGGGCATTGACCGCGACGCGGGCAAGGAAGAATTCCACCGCACCGGCCAGCGCCCCTTCGCGCTGCGTCACAACGATCCGGTGCTCTATTTCGTGCAGCGCCTGCGGGACGAGGCGCATCGCTTCGCCATCGGCACCCACCGCGCCAAACGCGCCAAATCCGTGGGCGCCACCCCGCTGGACGAGGTGCCGGGCGTGGGGGCAGGGCGCAAGCGGATGTTGCTCGCGCATTTCGGCAGCGCCAAGGCGGTCAGCCGCGCGGGTCTGGAAGACCTGAAAGCCGCGCCCGGTATCTCGGATGCGATGGCCGAAACCATCTATGCCTTTTTCCACGACAAGGGCTGATCGTCTGTCGCCTGCTGAAATTGTAGACACAGACGCGCCGACCGCATAGGAATCAGGCATAACAAGCGCCGACCTTTCCGGCGCGATGGGGTGCGGCGCGACTCAGCCGTGCAACCATCGCAACGGACATGCAGAACTGGCGCAGACACCAACCGGGAGTGACCCATGATCCGTATCACCTTTGCCGCAGCTGCGGCAGCCCTGACCCTTGCAGGCAGCTTTGCTACATCAGTGGCCGCCCAGACCGACATGCCCTTCGCGCTGGACTGGAAATTCGAAGGCCCCGCAGCGCCCTATTTCGTGGCGGTGGACAAGGGCCACTTTGCCGCCGAGGGCCTGAACGTCGAAGTGTCCGAGGGCGCAGGCTCGCTTGACGCCATCCCCAAAGTCGCCACCGGCGCGTTCCCCGTGGGTTTTGCCGATATCAACAGCCTGATGAAGTTTCTCGACCAGAACCCCGGTGCGCCCGTCATTGCCGCGATGATGGTCTATGACAAGCCGCCGTTTTCAGTCGTGGGGCGCAAGTCGCTGGGCATCAACGCCCCCGCAGATCTGGCCGGCAAGGTGCTGGGTGCGCCGCCGCCCGATGGCGCTTGGGCGCAGTTCCCGATCTTTGCCGCCGAAAACGGTCTCGACATGGCCTCGATCACCGTGGAACCCGTGGGTTTCCCGGTGCGCGAGCCGATGCTGGCTGAGGGCAAGGTGGCGTCCGTCACCGGGTTTTCCTTCTCCTCGACCCTCAACCTGATCCGTCTGGGCGTGCCCGAAGATGACATCACGATCCTTCTGATGGCCGATCATGGCGTGGCGCTTTATGGCAACGCCGTCATCGTGAATACCGATTTCGCCGCCGCCAACCCCGAGGCCGTGACCGGCTTCCTGCGCGCTGTTGCCAATGGCTGGAAAGACGCCATCGCCGATCCCGACATGGCGATGGAAGCGCTGGTCAAGCGTAACCCTGCCGCCGATGCCGCCTTGGAGAAACGCCGATTCGAGATGGCGGTGCAGGCCAATGTCGCGACTGACTGGGTCAAGGCCAACGGCATGGGCAACATCGACCCTGCGCGCATGGCAAAAGCGATCGAGCAGACCAAATCGGTTTACGAATTCCAGAACGCGCCCGACGCCGCGCTCTATTTCACCGACGCTTACCTGCCGACTGACGGCAGCCTCAAGCTGGACTGATCCGCCCTGTCCTGATCACGGCGCTTCCCGGATTGGGAGGCGCCTTTTACATGTCACGCGTTTTGGGGTTATGCCACCACATGTCGAACCTGATCGAGATCAAAGGCGTCACCCACGCCTATCGCACCAAGGCGGGTCCGCTGCCGGTGCTGGACAATCTGAATGTGTCGGTGCCGGAAGGCGAATTCTGTGCCGTGGTCGGCCCGTCCGGTTGTGGCAAATCCACCCTGACGCGGCTGGTGGCCGGGCTGATGAAACCCGATCAGGGCGAGGTCTGGCTGCACGGGGAACGCGTGACCTCCCCGCGCAAGACCGTGGGCATGGCGTTTCAGAACCCGGTCCTGCTGGAATGGCGCACGATCCTTGACAACGTGATCCTGCCGCTGGAAATCGTGGCCCCCCGCATGCCGCAGCGTGACCGCGAGGCCCGCGCGATGCATCTTCTGGAAATGGTGGGCCTCAAGGGGTTCGAGAGGAAGCGCCCCTCGGAACTCTCGGGCGGGATGCGGCAGCGCGCCTCGCTCTGCCGGTCCATCGTGCACAAGCCCGATGTCTTGATCATGGATGAACCCTTCGGCGCGCTGGATGCCTTCACGCGTGAGGATCTGTGGCAGACCATGCGCGATCTGCGCGCGGCTGAACCCTTCACCTGCGTGCTGATCACCCATGACCTGCGCGAATCCGTGTTTCTGGGCGATCAGGTGATCGTCCTGTCGGGCCGCCCCGCCCGCACCCAGCATGTGCTGCGCGTAGACCTGCCTGCGGATCGTACCATCGACAGCCTTTATACACCCGAAGCCGCCGAGATGCTGCACCTGCTGCGCGATCAGATCCGCATTGCGCAGGGCCGTGATGGAGACATCCACTGATGGAAACCTTGCAGAAAATCGCCGTACCGGTCCTTGCGATCCTCGCATTCCTTGGTTTTTGGGAATTCATCGTCTGGATCAATGGCTGGCCCAATTTCAAGATGGCCTCGCCGTCGGACCTGCCGCCCGCCTTTGCGCGCTACAGCCATCTGTTCATCGAAATGGGCTGGCAGACGCTGTGGCGGACCGTGGCAGGGCTGGCGCTGGCGGTGCTCTTCGGCACGCTGCTGGGCATGGCCATGGGCTTTTCCCGCATTGCGCGCGACGCGCTTTACCCCCTGCTGGTGGGCTTCAACGCCATCCCCAAGGCCACGCTGGTGCCGGTGATCGCCCTGCTCTTCATCGGTCAGCACGATTTCAACACCGTTCTCATGGCCTTCCTGATCTCGTTCTTTCCCATCGCCGTGTCGGTGGGCATCGGCCTGTCCACGCTCGAGCCCGAGTATCGCGACATCCTGCGCAGTCTCGGTGCCTCCCGCATCACCATCTTCCGCAAGATCGCCCTGCCCAAGACGCTGCCCGAATTCTTCGGCGCGCTGAAGGTTTCGGTCACGCTGGCCTTCATCGGCACCAATCTGGTCGAAATCGTCTCACCTCATGGGCGCGGCCTTGGCGCGCTGTTCAAATCAGGTGAAACCAACGGCGATTACCCGCTCATGTTCGCGGTGCTGATCGCCCTCGCCGTTCTGGGGATCGTCCTCTATTACGCCGTGGTCGCACTGGAACGGATCTTTGCAGGCTGGGCGGAACGGCCACAAAACTAGGCGCGCAAGGGGGGCGCGACTCGCCCCCTTCATCGTTCTGCAAATACTCATTCTCTCCGTCGCAGCTTCATAACTTCCCTTGTGTTATCACCTTCCCAGTGCCGACAAGACCCGCTAGGAATGGGGCATGACTTGGACCTTGCCCAATATCCTGACCGCAGGACGCTTGCTGGCCGCCCCCGGCGTGGCGGTGATGTTTATTTACTTCACAAGACCCTATGCCGATTGGTTTGCCCTCATCCTGTTCGTGACAGCGGCACTGACCGACTGGATCGACGGTTATCTGGCCCGCGAATGGAAGCAGGAAACCAAGATGGGCGCCATGCTTGACCCGATCGCAGACAAGGCGATGGTGGTGATCGCGCTGATGGTGATCGTGGGCTATTCCTCGATGTCGCCCTGGCTGGTGCTGCCCGCAACCGTGATCCTCTTTCGTGAGGTGTTCGTCTCGGGCCTGCGTGAGTTTCTGGGCGATGTGGCGGGCACCCTCAAGGTCACGAAACTGGCCAAATGGAAGACCACAGCACAGATGGTGGCCATCGCCATCCTGTTCGCACAGGGCGTGTTCGAGCATTATTTCGGCATGACGGTGTATGGCATGGACGAGGCGATGGTCATCGCCATCATCGACGGTCAACAGCCGGACCTGCACGGGCTCGGCTGGAAATTGCAGGGCATGGTATGGTCCGGTAATATCGGTCTGGGCCTGCTCTGGGTCGCTGCGGCACTGACGCTGATCACGGGTGTGGATTACTTCCGCAAGGCCCTGCCGCTGTTGAAGGAAGACAGATGATCGACGTTCTGTATTTCGCATGGGTCCGTGAACGCATCGGCCTGCCGCGCGAACAGGTCGAGACGACGGCCGCAACCGTCGCCGAACTGGTCGAGGAGTTGCGCGCCCGCGAGGAACGTTACGCGCTGGCCTTTTCCGACCTCACGGCACTTCGTGTGGCCGTGGATCAGGACCTGACGGATTTCGACGCATCTCTGAAAGGCGCGCGCGAAGTGGCGTTCTTCCCGCCGATGACCGGCGGCTGAAAAAAGGGGGGGGCAGGCAGGCATGCGCATCGTCGTGCAGGAACAGCCTTTCGATCTGGGGGCCGAGGCGAATGCCTTCGCCGCAAACCGCACCGATATGGGTGCCATCGTCACCTTCACCGGCGTGGTGCGCGACGATCCGGAAAAGCCTTTGCGCCAGATGATGATTGAACATTATCCCGGCATGACCGAACGCGCGCTGGAAAAGATCGCGACCGAGGCGCGCGCGCGCTGGGCGCTGGGCGATGTGCTGGTGATCCACCGCTACGGCCCCATGCGCCCCGGCGAGCAGATCATGATGGTCGCCACCGCCGCGCCGCATCGCAAGGACGCGTTCGAGGCGGCGGAATACCTGATGGACTACCTCAAATCCCGCGCACCCTTCTGGAAAAAGGAACAGGGCGCGGATGGCGAAGGCTGGGTCGCGGCCAAGGACGCGGATGAGGATGCGCTGTCCCGCTGGTAAGGTCAGGCACGGGCTGACGCAAGGTCGCGCTTGGCAATCGCAGGCGGTTTCGGTCATCACGACCGCGCCCCTCCCGCCACGATCCAGATCAGAGGAAATCCTTCATGTCCGCCATTCTCGATGAATTCATTGCTTTCCTTGATCCGCGTGTCACCGGACAGATTCAGGGCACAGCGAAACTGGCGATCACAGGCGAAGGCACCGTGATGCTGGACAGCGCAGGCGCGCGGCAAGCCAGCCAAGATGAGGCGGCGGATGTGACGCTGGCCGCATCCGAGCAGGTGTTCCGCGCGATCCTGTCGGGCGATCAGAACCCGGCGATGGCCTATATGAGTGGCAAGCTCAAGGTGGATGGCAGTTTGCAACGGGCCCTCAAGGTCAGTGCGATCCTGACCGCGTGACCTGAACGATCAAGCCCCGCGCATCCCAAAGACACGCGGGGCCCGGAACATGGCGTGACGCCAATGGGGATCAGCGGGCCAGCACACGTGCTTCGTCCTCAGGTGCCATGGCAGCGCCGGCACCTATGCCATCCAGAAAGTCATCGATCATGCCGACAGCCATGTCCGATGCGGGCAGGAACATCCCCGCGCCCCCCTCGGTCACCGACAACGCGGTGCGCCAATTGGTGTCATCCGCCTGACAGACCACGGCGCGATCCGCATGGCCATCGCTGCCGTCCACCGCAATCAACCGGCACAGCCCGACATCGGTGTCAAAGGTG
This sequence comes from Rhodobacterales bacterium 34-62-10, assembly GCA_002282555.1. Lineage (GTDB taxonomy): Bacteria > Pseudomonadota > Alphaproteobacteria > Rhodobacterales > Rhodobacteraceae > Seohaeicola. The sequence continues at coordinate 1,528 of NCJR01000041.1, read as the reverse complement.
CCCAAGGCCCGCGCCGTGCTGCCATCGGCCAGCGTCACGCTGCCGCCGGTCGCAGTTCCGGCCAAGGCGGACGCAGCCGTTTCAAGCCCGGCCGGAGCAGGGGCAAGGCTGCGACCCGTCAGAAAGCCACCCACACCCACAGCCAGTACCAAGGACGCGGCCAGTGCCATGGGCCAGACCATCTGCCCTGTCCCTGTCGCAGCCTTGCGGCGCAAGGGCGTGACATTCGACGCGGCAGAGTTCCGGGTCTCCGTGGTCTGGGTCTCGGTATTCCGGGCCTCCACATTCCGGGCCTCAGCCTGCCCGGTGGGTGCCGTCAGCACTGCGGAGATCAGGTAATCCGGCACCGGACCGGGGTCCATCGCCTCGCGCAGCGCCTCGGCCGTGTCTGTGAACAGCGCAAAGCGGGCCGCCAGATCAGGATTGACCCTGATCCGCGCCATCAGCTTGCTGGCATCGGGTCCGGTCAGTTCGCCATCGGCAAGGGCCATCAGCATCTCATCGCTCACATTCATCTCGGTTTCAAAGGTCATGGGATCATTCCCTGTGTTTTGCCGGTGACCGGCGCTGCGGGGCGGGATGTCATGTTCAGGGCCTCGGCCAGCGCCAGCCGGCCCCGTGACAGGCGGCTCATCACCGTGCCTTCGGGGATACCCAGCGCTTCGGCCACCTCGCGATAGCGCAATCCCTCGACACAGACCAGCATCAGAACGGCGCGTTGCTCCTCGGGCAGCGCATCCATCGCCCGGCTGACCTGCGCCAGATAGATCCGGTTCTCGGTGACGTCGCGCCCATCCTCGCCCATCAGCGGGGTCAGGGTGTCAACGTCATCCAGCGACACGGTCGGACGGCGCGACCGATGCCCGTCGATCCATGTGTTGCGCATGATGCGAAACATCCAGCTGTCCAACCGGGTCCCCGGCGCATAGCTGTCGATGTTGCGCAGCGCCTTTTCCACCGTCTGCTGGACCAGATCATCAGCCTGATCCTGCGCCCCCGTCAAACTGCGGCCAAAGGCCCGCAATCGCGGTAGCATCTGTATCATCTCGTTCCGGATCACATCAGACAAAGCGGTCACTTTCCAAAGTCGGCACCAAGCCATTACATCATGGTCTGGACAAAAAACGAGTGGCCCCGGCTTTTATTCCGAAAATCCCCGCACATGCCGAAATTTTTAAGACAGCACGGGAATATTGCCTTGGGTCTTGCGTTTTCGTCATGTGAAACTGTGTGGCTTGCTCTCACATCGATGTGAGGTCAGACCTGACACAGACAGTCAAATGCGGTCAGGGATATATCTGTTTGCCCATCCCGTCTGTCCACCCAGGAAGGAGACGACACTTTGTCCAACACACCCACCACGCCCAAAGGCCCCGATATGGCGCGCCGCGCCTTGCTCCGGCGGATCGGTCTGGCCAGCACGATGGTCTATGCCGCACCCGCACTCACGGCGTTGGGCATGGCGCGCGCCTCGGGTGGGGATGGCGGTGGCGGCAGCGGCGGGGGGGGCGGCGGCAGTGGCGGTGGC
>NCJR01000295.1 GCA_002282555.1 Rhodobacterales bacterium 34-62-10 | reverse complement strand
GCCTGCGGCTTCGATCTGGACGGTCATCACGTCCATCTCGCCCTCGCGGGTGGCGATGACGCGGGCGCGGCTGATTTCGGCGTGTTTGGCCACCAGTTGCGCCACCTGTTCGGGGCGCACGAACATGCCCTTGATCTTGGTGGTCTGATCGGCGCGGCCCATCCAGCCCTTGATCCGGGTATTGGTGCGCCCGCAGGGGCTGATGCCTTCCATCACGGCGGACAGATCGCCGGTGGCAAAGCGGATCAGTGGATAATCGGGGTTGAGCGTGGTCACCACCACTTCGCCCACCTGACCGGGGGCGACAGGATCGCCGGTGCCGGGGGTCACGATTTCGACGATCACGCCTTCATCGACGATCATCCCCTCCTGCGCTTGGCTTTCATAGGCGATATTGCCCAGATCGGCCGTGGCATAGCATTGCAGGCAGAGGATGCCGCGGTCGGCATATTCCTTGCGCAAGGACGGAAACAGCGCCCCACCGCCAACAGCGGCGCGGGTGATGCCAAGGGTCACGCCCATCTCGTCGGCCTTGTCGAGGATGATCTTGAGGTAATCCGGCGTCCCGGCATAGGCGGTGACACCCACATCGCGGCTGGCGGTGACCTGCAACTCGGTCTGGCCCGTGCCTGCGGGCAGAACGGCGGCCCCCACTGCGCGCGCGCCGGATTCGAAGATCATGCCAGCGGGCGTCAGGTGATAGCCGAAGCAATTCTGCACGATATCGCCGCGCCCGATACCGCAGGCGTTCAGGAAACGACCCATCCGCCACCAGTCATGTTCGGTGCCGCCGGGTTCATAGATGGGACCGGGGGATTGGAAGATATGGGCGAAACCATGCGCCGGGCGCGTGGTCAGGCCACCAAAGGGCGCGGCACCCGCCTGTGCGCGGCCAAGGTCCGACTTGCGCAAGACCGGCAGCTTTGCCAGCGCGTCGACCGAAGTGATCGTCGCGGGGTTAACCCCACCCAGCATTCCAGCGTAACCGGGCAGCGCCTTGGCGCGTGCGATCTGATCAGGCAGTGCCCGGGCAATCGCTGCCGCGCGCTGGTCGGGGCTGCGGGTTTCAAGTTCGTCGAAGTAGCGGGTCATGACAGACCTTTCGCAAAAAATAATCTGTTGAATTGCCGGGACCGTCAGCTGAGCCAGCGCTTGCGGCGGCGGTAAGACCGCACGTCACGGAAGGATTTGCGGCCCTGTTCGGACACACCCAGATAGAATTCCTTCACGTCCGGGTTTTCGCGCAGATCGGCGGCAGGGCCGTCCATCACGACCCGCCCGGATTCGAGGATATAGCCGTAATGGGCAAAGCGCAGCGCCACGTTGGTGTTCTGCTCGGCCAGAAGGAAGGTGTTGCCCTCCTTCTCGTTCAGGTTCTTCACGATCGTGAAAATCTCTTCCACCAGCTGCGGTGCAAGACCCATGCTGGGTTCATCCAGCAGGATCGTCTCGGGTTTGCTCATCAGGGCGCGGCCGATGGCGACCATCTGCTGCTCGCCGCCCGAGGTATAGCCCGCCTGACTTTTGCGGCGCTCCTTGAGGCGGGGAAAATAGTCATAGACCTTTTGCAGATCGGCTTCGATGGCACCTTTGCCATCCTTGCGCGTATAGGCACCGGTCATCAGATTGTCTTCGACGGTCAGGTGTTCAAAGCAGTGACGACCTTCCATCACCTGAATGACGCCTTTCTGCACCAGATCGTTGGGGCTCAGGTCCTGCACGCGTTCGCCGCGATAGAGGATGCTGCCCTTGGTGACTTCGCCACGTTCCGACTTCAGAAGGTTCGAGATCGCCTTGAGCGTGGTGGTCTTGCCCGCGCCATTGCCGCCCAGAAGTGCCGTAATCCCGCCCTTGGGAACCTTGAGCGACACGCCCTTGAGCACGAGGATCACGTGGTTGTAGATCACCTCGATGTTGTTGACCTCAAGTAGGGTCTCGTTGGTCCGGCCTGCGTCCAGCATGTCTCGCGCTCCGTTAAGGTTAACGCGCTCGCTGTATTGAGGAGCAGCGTTTAGGCTTCTTCTTGCTTCAAATATCCAGATCCTGCGGGCAGCCTTGTGGACTGCCCGCAGGTAGGTGCGCTTACTCGCAGCGCGCGGTGATGTTGTTCTCGGCGGCATAGGCGGCCGAGTCCTCTGCGATCAGCGGGTTCAGCACGTCCTGGTCAGACTGGAAGAAGTCGGTGATCATCTTCCATTCGCCTGCGGCTGCATCCCACTGCTTGACCGCGCCAAAACCGTCACCACCGTGATTTTCGCAGGACACGCTGAAGGTCGGACCGAAGTTCGGCAGGCCGAGGGCGACCATCTTTTCTTCGGTGATCTCAAGCGCTTCCATGCCATCGCGCATCATTGCGGGTGTGATCTGCGCCGTTCCGTGGATTTCCTGCGCGGTTTTGGCAGCTTCCACCGCCAGCATCGCAGCATAAAGACCACGGTTGTAAAGCACGGTGCCCATCTGGTCGCCCGCACCGGCCGCCTTGCCTGTATCCTTCACGAATTTCTGAAGGTCGGCATAAAGCGGATAGTCAGAGCCAAGGTTGTGGAAGGTCAGGGCTTTGTAGCCGTTGGCGCCTTCGCCTGCGGGTTTTACATCGTTTTCCGAACCGGACCACCAGATGCCGATGAAGTTTTCCATGGGGTAGCGGATGTTCACGGCTTCCTGTATGGCGACCGAGTTCATCACGCCCCAGCCCCACATCAGGACGTAGTCAGGACGTTCGCGGCGGATCTGGAGCCACTGGCTTTTCTGTTCCTGCGTGCTTCTTGGACAGTTCTTCCAGCGTGCGGATCGGTTCCTTGCCATAGGCCGAGTTGTGATAGACAAGCGCGATCTTCTTGCCGTTGATGTCGCCGTTGTTCACGTCAAGGATGTGCTTGACCGCGATCGAGGCGCCGTCCCAGTAGTTTGCGGGATAGTTGAAGATATGGCTGAAGACCTTGCCGTTCTTGGCCGAGGTCCGGCCATAGCCCATGGTGTGCATGGGAATGTCATCGGCGGTCGCCTTGGGGATCAGCTGATAAGTGATCCCTGTGGACAGCGGCTGATAGACCAGAACGCCCTGACCCTTGGTGGCTTCGTAGCATTCGACGCCTTTTTCGGTGTTATAGGCGGTCTCGCATTCGACGAGATTGATCTTTTCGCCACCGATGCCGCCGTCACGCTCGTTCATCAGGGTGAAATAGTCCTGATAGCCATCCGCGAAGGGGATGCCGTTGGCCGCGTAGGGTCCTGTGCGATAGCTGAGCGCCGAGAAGGTCAGCTCTGCCATCGCGGGTGCTGCGGCCAACATGGTCGCAGTCACCGCAGTGATCAGTTTCAGTTTCATCGGTTTATCCTCCCTTGGTTTTTCCGATGGTGATCTCCGAAGGCGAACCTTCGAAAGGGTTGCCTTGCCCCCGCCCTAGTGCGGGAAGGGCCAAAGCCGCAATTTTTCCTTGGTGACGCGCCAGAGTTGCGCAAGTCCGTGCGGCTCGGCGATCAGAAAGACGATGATCAGTGCGCCGACGATCATGAATTCAAGATGTGCGGCAAGGTCCGTGGGCCAGCCAAGGCCACCCACAAGGAAGTTCTTGAGGAACACCGGCAAAAGCACGAGGAAGGCCGCCCCCGCGAAGGAGCCGAAGATCGATCCCAGCCCGCCGATGATGACCATGAACAGCACGAGGAAGGATTTCTGGATGCCGAAAGCTTCGCCCACTTCGACCGCGCCGAGATAGACCGAAAAGAACAGCGCGCCCGAGATGCCGACGAAGAATGACGAGACACCGAAGGCGCTGAGTTTGGCGCGCAGCGGGTCCACGCCGATGATTTCGGCGGCGATGTCCATATCGCGGATCGCCATCCATTTGCGCCCGAAAGCCCCACGCGTCAGGTTGCGGGCGATGATTGCGCAGGCGGTCAGGAACACGAGACAGAAGAGATACATTGCCCATTCGGGAGCGTTGGGGCCGGTGATCGCCACGCCGAACAGACTGCGTTCAGGCGCAGATATCTGACCCGAAGCCGAGTAGTTGTAGAACCAGGACACGCGGTTGAACATCCAGACGAGGAAGAACTGTGCCGCAAGCGTCGCCACGGCCAGATAGAAACCCTTGATCCTGAGCGAGGGCAGGCCAAACAGCAGCCCCACGATGGCGGTCATCACGCCGCCCATCAACACGCTGAAGAAGATGTTGAACTCGGGCAACTGGAACACCAGTTCGCCGCCCCACCAGATGTCGACACCGGTCATGAACTTGTAGCAGGAATAAGCGCCCACGGCCATGAAGCCGCCAGTGCCGAGGCTGACCTGTCCGCAATAGCCCACAAGGATGTTCAGGCCGATGGCGGCAATCGCATAGATCAGGAAGGGCATGAAGACCGCGTTCACCCAATAATCGTTCAGCACGAAGGGGATGATCGCGAACGCCACGAACAGCACCACATAATAGCGGTAACGGTCGAACTTGATCGGGAAGGTCTGGCTATCATCCACATAGGATGTCTTGAAGTCGCCTGCCTCACGGTAGAACATCTGCCCTTACCCCTCTTCGCGGATTTTC
>NCJR01000040.1 GCA_002282555.1 Rhodobacterales bacterium 34-62-10 | reverse complement strand
AGATCAGGCCCTTATCGTCCAGCGCCTTCAACGCCGCCTCGATCAGGCCGGTGCCATAGAGGGATTTTTCGCTGAAGAACACGTCCATTTCCACGCCGAGCGAGGCCAGATCCTCGCGGATCAGATGCATCATCGCGTCGGTGGCGAAATCGCGGATCTCCTCCAGCCATTCGGATTCGGGCTTGTCCACCAGATCGTCGCCGTAGGCTTGCGAGAGCGCCTCGCCGACCGGGATCAGGTAATCGCCGGGATAGGTGCCATCGACAAAGGCCACCTCCTGCCCGCGCGCCTCGAGATAGCGCAGATAGACGGAACGGGCCAGCACATCGACCTGCGCGCCACCGTCGTTGATGTAATATTCCCGCGTCACGTCATAGCCCGCATAGGCCAGCAGGCTGGCCAGTGCATCGCCGAACACGGCACCGCGCGTATGGCCCACATGCAGCGGCCCGGTGGGGTTCGCGCTGACATATTCGACGTTGACCCGCTTGCCCTGCCCCATGGTCGAGCGGCCGAAATCAACGCCTTCCGCAAGAGCAGCCCCGACAACGCCCTGCCAGAGGGTGTTGGACAGGCGCAGGTTGATGAAGCCGGGTCCGGCCACCTCCGCAGTCTGGATCCGCGGGTCTGTGGCCAGTCGGCGGGCCAGTTCTTCGGCGATCGTGCGGGGGTTTTGCCCCGCGGGTTTGGCCAGCACCATCGCGGCATTGGTGGCCATATCGCCATGGGCCGCATCACGGGGTGGTTCGACCGTGACAGCGGCGGTGTCCAACCCGGCGGGCAGCAGGCCATCGGCGGTCATGGCCCCCAGTGTGTCCAGCACATGGGCGCGCATCTGGGTGAAGAGGTTCATCACATCATCCTTTGAAACTGGTCAGCGGTTTACCATTGCCAGCGCCCGCGTCAATGCGCGGGCTGTCGCGGCAGGGCAGATCGCCTTGAAAACCGCCTGTTTTCGCGCGGTTTCACACGCCGGGGGGCCGATCAGCGGGATCCGATCCCAGAAGGCGGTGATGTTCCTGCAGCGCGAAACGGTCGGTCATGCCTGCGATGTAATCGGCCACGATCCGGGCCAGTGCCTGATGATCGCGGGCCTCCTCGACATCCTTGCGCCATTGTTTGGGCAGGAGTTGCGGCTCTCGCATGAACAGCGGGAACAGGTCATGCACCACGCCGGTGACGTATTTGCGCATCGTGACCACGGCCGGGGCGCGGTACATGCGGTGGAACAGGAAGCTGCGGATCACCTTGAGGTCCGTCCAGACATGGGGTGAGAACTGCACCATCATGCGGCCGGCAAGCCGTATGTCCTGCGCGGTGGCGGGGTTGAGGGCGGTAAGGTTGGCACGGCTGACATCGATCACATCGGCGACAAGGATGCCGAAGAAACGCCGCAGCGCCTCGTGCCGGCGACGGTAGTAGTTGAGGCCGGGATAAAGCCGGTCCACTTCGGCAAAGCATCCCTGCAGGAGCGGCAGTTCGGCCAGTTCGTCGGTCGAGAACAGCTCTGCCCGCAACCCATCATGCAGGTCGTGGTTGTTATAGGCGATGTCATCGGCAAGGGCGGCCACCTGCGCCTCGGCGCTGGCATGGGTGTGCAGTTCCAGATCGTGGCGGGCGTTGTAATCGGCCAGCGCATAGGGGATCGCGCCTGTGACCGGGCCATCGCCCTGGAGGGGGGTCACGGGACCGTTATGTTTGGCGATGCCTTCCAGCGTTTCCCATGTCAGGTTCAGCCCGTCCCATTCGGCATAGTGCCGCTCTAGTGACGTGACGATACGGATCGCCTGCGCGTTGTGATCAAAGCCGCCATAGGGCGCCATCAGGGATTGCAGCGCATCCTCGCCCGTATGACCAAAGGGCGGATGGCCAAGGTCATGGGCCAGCGCCACGGCCTCGGTCAGTTCCGCGTTCAGGCCAAGGGCACCCGAGATCGTGCGCGCGACCTGCGCCACCTCGATCGAATGGGTCAGGCGGGTGCGGAAATAATCGCCCTCATGTTCGATGAACACCTGGGTCTTGTGTTTCAGCCGCCGGAAGGCGCTGGAATGGATGATCCGGTCGCGGTCGCGCTGGAAGGGCGTGCGGAAGGCGCTTTCTTCCTCGGGCACCAAACGCCCGCGCGTCTGGTCGGGGTTCGATGCATAGGGGACTGTCATCTGCCTGTTGTCCTTGTCGCGTGACGGTATGGCCCATATATTGTGTTTCATGACGATGCGAAACCGTCGAGGAGCCCTGCCATGCAACTGCCCCCCAAAGTCACCCCCCGCGCCTTTGCCCGGCTGGTCGAGATCGGCGCCGCGGAACAGGGTCAGGCCCTGCGCGTGGCGGTGGAGGGCGGCGGATGTTCGGGTTTCCAGTACGAGATCAAGCTGGACACGCCTGCCGCCGATGATCTGGTGCTGGAGGGTGACGGCGAGCGGGTGGTGGTCGATTCCGTCTCCTTGCCGTTCCTGTCGGGTGCGGTCATCGATTTTTCCGAGGAACTGATCGGCGCGCGGTTTGTGATCGAGAACCCGAATGCGTCGTCATCCTGTGGCTGCGGGATTTCTTTTTCCATGTAATCAAGGGGATAAATTGGTTAATCCATGTGTTACATCAGGGTTTGACCAAGATATCCAGCCATGGCGGACTTGCATGATCCGGCCCCCTGCGGGATAGACAGGGCAACATTTCCCCAGCCGAGGACGCGCCGATGAAGATCGCCACATTCAACATCAACGGCATCAAGGCGCGGATCGAGGCGTTGCCGCAATGGTTGGACGAGGCACAGCCCGATGTGGTGGTGTTGCAGGAGATCAAATCGGTCGATGACGCCTTCCCGCGCGATGTGATCGAGGATCGGGGCTACAATCTGGAAACCCACGGGCAGAAATCCTTCAACGGGGTGGCGATCCTGTCGAAACTGCCGCTGGAGGATGTGACGCGCGGTCTGCCCGGTGACGAGACCGATGAACAGGCCCGCTATATCGAGGCGACGGTGGTGGGCAAGCAGGCGATCCGCATCTGCGGGCTGTACCTGCCCAATGGCAACCCCGCGCCGGGGCCGAAATACGACTATAAGCTGGCTTGGATGAAGCGGTTGCAGGCGCGGGCCGCGGCGCTGCTGGCGCAGGAGGTGCCGTTTCTGATGGCGGGGGATTACAACGTCATTCCGCAGGACGAGGATGCGGCAAAGCCTGAGGCGTGGCGCAATGACGCGCTGGCCCTGCCGGACAGCCGCGCGGCCTTTCGCCGGATCATCCATCTGGGGCTGACCGATGCGTTCCGTGCCCGCGTGCAGGGGCCGGGGCATTATTCGTTCTGGGATTATCAGGCGGGCGCATGGGAGCGCAACAACGGCATCCGCATCGACCACCTGCTGCTGAGCCCGCCCTGCGCCGACATGCTGACCGGTGTGGGCATCGACAAGCAGGTCCGGGGGCGCGACAAGCCATCGGATCATGTGCCGGTCTGGATCACGCTGGACAATTGAACATCATCGCAGATGTGAAAAGAGCGGCGCCACGGCACCGCTCTTGTCGTTTGTGATCAGAGGCTTGTCAGAACGAGCCGACCAAAGCCGTGGACAGCGCGGTCCGGTTGGGCGACATGGCGTTGGAGGCCACACTGTTCAGCGGCGCGGACTTGGTTCCACCGACCGGCAGGGTGATGCCGAAGCGGATACTGTCCAGATCCGCCGACGTGGTTCCATCATCCAGAGTGGAACGCGCCACTTCAAGCGAGAGGGTTGCGGGGAAATTCGCGGTCGTGGACAGGTCATAGCCAAGGCCGAGGCCGTATGTTGTCAGATCACCGATCAGATCATCGACCTCGCCGTAGGTGATCCCGGCATATCCAACCAGACCATTGCCAAAGGCATAGCTGCCGCCTAGACCCAACGAGGTCAGATCGACATCGACACCCGCCGCCGAGAGGCGCGAACGTTGGATATGGCCGCCTACCGTGCCTTCAGCTCCGATATTGAACGACGCGCTTGCACCCAGATCGTTCCAGTCGACACCGGTCCCGCTCAGGACATAACCGTCCGTGGTTCCGGCAAAGACTTCGAACGCCATGAGATCGCTGTCATAACCCATGAAAACACCATAGGAATCGATCGACTCGTTGCCGATCCCGTCGATGCTGACATCGCCGAATTCATAATAGACGCCGCCATTCCAGAAACTGGCGAAATTTGCGCCTGCGGTAAGTCCGAAAACGTTGGCGCTGGCATCTTCGGCGAAGCCGTCGACATCGGCGCGAGCCGAGGCAGCGGATGCGCCCAGCATCAGGCCGTTGTCATAGCTTAGGTCCAGCTTGCCGTCGAGCGAACGGACCGAGACATCGGGAAAACCCGATGGGCCGTTTAGATTGCCCAGACCAAAGGTGGCAATGCCGGACATCTCTTGCGCGGCAGCGGTCAGCGGAAGGGTGGCGACGACGGCGCCCAGAAGCAGGTGGAAATGGGGTTTCATTATGTGTCTCCTCGATATCAGTTGCCCGAGGATCGGCGCTTGGCGTCTTTGCGCGAAAAACATGCGATCTGAAAGTGATCTGTTCTTATGACTTGGCTCAATCCTCGATTGCATCGAATACATGGTGGCATGACGCAGGCAAGCGGAATTATTCCGGGCTAACCTGCTGTGAAATATTTGTTTCTTCCCATTGCCCTGCATTTCAAGGGCGCGGCGATCCGGGGCGGGCCGAGGCCTTGTGCAATTACTGATTGCTTTGCTTAAAATTGTGTCCGCCGCAACACACTCAATCGGCGGTCACATCATGGGCATAGAGCCAGTCGAATTGCCGCATCATCCGGTCAGGGGCCAGTTGACCACCCAGACGCATCACGGCATGCGCCGCCATGCGCAGGGGCGCAAAGCCGATATGGTATTTCCACGCATTGCCATTGGCCGCAGCGATGACGCGGGCCACACGGGGCGCGCGGCGGTGTTGATAGGCGGCCAGCCCCGCATCAATGGTGTCGCAGCGCGCCAGTTCATCGGCCAGCACCCATGCATCTTCCAGCGCCATGGACGCGCCCTGGGCCAGAAATGGCAGGGTCGGATGGGCGGCATCCCCCAGCAGCGCCAGATGATCGCGCTGCCAGACCGGGGCAACGGGGTGGCGGAACAGCCCCCAGAGCCGGGCATCCGTGACGCGGGCCAGCATCGCGCGCACGGGCGGGCCGAAATCGGCAAAGGCGGCTTGCAGGTTGGCGGGATCGTCGGTCTGGGTCCAGCCTTCGGCGGCCCAGGCCGTGCGTTCCTGCACGGCGACGATGTTCAGCGCGGTGCCGCCGCGCAGGGGATAGCTGACCACGTGGCGGCCGGGGCCCATATGCACCCAAGCCTCGGGCCCGCGCCTGTCGGTATTGGGCACCACCGCGCGCCATGCCACCTGTCCGGTGAAAAACGGCGCATCGGTCTGGTTCAACACAGGTCGCACGACGGAGTGCAGGCCATCCGCCCCGATCACCAGATCAGCGGCCAGCGTGGTGCCCGCGGCCAGATGCACGGTCGGTTGCGCGCCGCCTTCGACGGTGCTGACCTTTTGCAACAGGCGGATCTTGACACCTGCCTCGCGCGCGCCCGCCGCCAGCAGGTCGATCAGATCGGCGCGATGCACGAAGTGGTAGGCGGGGTCAGGCAGGCGTGTCAGGTCAAGCCGGACGACCTGCGCGCCGTGGTGATCGCGCAGGCAGACCGCGCGGGCCTGCACGGAGGCTGCGATCAGGGCGGCGTCCAGTCCCACAGCGCGCAGAACGGCCATCCCGTTGGGGCTGATTTGCAGGCCAGCGCCCACTTCGGTGATCTCGGGCGCCTGTTCCAGCAGCGTCACATCCGCGCCGCGCAGCGCAAGGGCGCGCGCCACGGCCAGACCGCCGATCCCTGCCCCGATGACCACGACCCGCAGGCCCAGAATGCTCATGCTGTCCCTTTCAGACGAAAACGCCGAAGCGGGCGCTTCGGCGTTTCCGGTATTACTGCATCTGCCAACCGCTCAATCGTCGCGGTGCACTTTTTCGCGCCGCTCGTGACGTTCCTGCGCTTCCAGTGTCATGGTGGCGATCGGACGTGCGATCAAGCGTTTCAGGCTGATCGGTTCGCCCGTCTTTTCGCAATAGCCATATTCGCCATCGTCGATCCGGCGCAGGGCCGCGTCGATCTTGGCGACCAGTTTGCGCTGCCGGTCACGGGTCCGCAGTTCCAGCGCGCGGTCCGTCTCCTCGGAGGCGCGGTCGGCGACGTCGGGAATGTTCCGGGTGCCGTCCTGAAGGCCCTCGATGGTGTCGCGGCTGTCTTCCAGCAGGTCCATCTTCCATTTGATCAGGGCGTTGCGGAAGTATTCCAGGTGACGTTCGTTCATGAACGGTTCGTCTTCGGCGGGTGTGTAGTCTGTTGAATGAAAGGATTCGGCTTTCATGTCTGCTCCCTCATAAAGGCCAACATCTGTCATCAAGTGATCCTCTGACATCCGGTGCCTCCCCTGGCGGTGCAAATAGCTCAGGCTTGGTGGATTGTCACTACCCCTTTGTGCCCCGATTGCAGCGGTGGGGGCTTCGGGTTAGGGTGCCGCAACACAGGCGTTCATCAGGTTGGAGAGACGATGAAATTCGAAGGAACCGCTGCCTATGTAGCGACAGAAGATCTGACCGTTGCGGTCAATGCCGCCGTCACGCTGGAGCGGCCCTTGCTGGTCAAGGGCGAGCCGGGCACGGGCAAGACCGAACTGGCGCGGCAGGTGGCGGCGGCGCTGGGTCTGCGGATGATCGAGTGGAACATCAAATCGACCACGCGCGCGCAGCAGGGCTTGTATGAATATGACGCGGTCAGCCGGTTGCGCGACAGCCAGCTGGGGGATGCGCGCGTGAACGATGTGAAGAACTACATCCGCAAAGGCAAGCTCTGGGAGGCGTTCGAGGCCGATGAGCGTGTGGTGCTGCTGATCGACGAGGTGGACAAGGCCGATATCGAATTCCCCAACGATCTGTTGCAGGAATTGGACCGGATGGAGTTCTTTGTCTATGAGACCGGCGAGACGATCCGCGCGCGTGTCCGGCCCATCGTGATCATCACGTCCAACAATGAAAAGGAATTGCCCGACGCGTTTTTGCGGCGCTGTTTCTTTCACTACATCCGTTTCCCCGATGAGGAGACGATGCGCCGGATCGTCGAGGTGCATCACCCCGGCATCAAGGAAAAGCTGCTGACTACCGCGCTCACGCAGTTCTATGAGGTACGTGAGACGCCGGGGTTGAAGAAGAAACCCTCAACCTCCGAAGTGCTGGACTGGCTCAAGCTGCTGCTGGCCGAGGATCTGGCGCCCGAGGATCTGAAGCGCGACGGGGTCAATGCGCTGCCCAAGCTGCACGGCGCCCTGCTCAAGAACGAGCAGGACGTGCATCTGTTTGAACGCCTTGCCTTCATGACACGCGGGCAGCGCTGAGCGCGCGCGGGATGGCACGGTCCGCCCCCCTTTTCGCGCTGCACCCGGTCCACGGGAATGGCCCGGACCGGCGGGCCGGAATGTCGCAAATTTGCCTTGAACTGTCCTTAGCCCAGACAGGAACAGGGTCCACGGTGGCTGTCCACACAACCGACAAGGGCAGGACATGACCAGACACTCATCGCGCCACTTCCTTTGGGGCCGCCTTTTCATGTGGTCCGGCCTTGGGCAACGCCTGACCTGCCATCTGGACCGGAGCCTGCGGGCAATGGCCATGATCTGCGGGGCAGCACCATGCCGGGCCGTGCCGGTCGTCCTATCCGCTCCGCGCCACAAGGACGGGCGATCCTTTGGATCACGGTTTGGATCAGATGGCGCGGTGCGCCGCTGATGAAATCCCTGTTCCCGTTTATCGCGTTGCCGTTTTGCCTTTTGCTGGCCGCCTGTATGCCCGGTGGCCCTGCGGACATGCCCAGCCGTGCTGTCGATGCGATCGACAGTGACCTGCCGCCGATGCGGGTGTTTTCCGCGCCGCAGCCATCGGTCTTTGCCATATCCAACACCGATCTGGCCCGTGATGTCATTGATCTGTCCTTCAGGCTGGAATCAGGGCGCCCCCTGCCCGTCTTGACCCGTTTCGAGGGGCCGATCAGCCTGCGTGTGACGGGGACGCCGCCGCCCACGCTGAGGTCGGACCTGAACCGGCTGCTGTTCCGTCTGCGCAACGAGGCGGGGATCGATATCAGCCAGACCGATGCGGCGCAGGCCAATATCACCATCGAGGCGGTCAGCCGCGCCGAGATTCGCAGCCATCTGCCGCAGGCCGCCTGTTTCGTGGTGCCCAATATCAGCCGCCTGTCCGAATTCCGGCTGGCGCGGCGCAGCCCGCGCACCGATTGGGCGCGTCTGACCACACGCGAGCGTATGGCGATTTTCGTGCCAAACGATGCCTCGCCGCAGGAGGTGCGCGATTGCCTGCACGAGGAACTGGCGCAGGCGCTGGGGCCGCTCAACGATCTGTATCGTCTGCCGCAGTCGGTGTTCAACGATGACAATGTCCATGCGGTGCTGACCGGCTATGACATGATGGTCCTGCGGGCCACCTATGCGCCCGATCTGCGGTCGGGCATGACACGTGCGCAGGTCGAGGCGCGGTTGCCCGCGGTTCTGGCGCGGATCAATCCGGCGGGCCAGTCGGTACCGCCGCGCTATGACGGCGATACCCCGCGGGAATGGAGTGCCGCGATGGAAACCGCGCTGGGTGTGGGGGCAGCCCCCGGTGCCCGTCGCAACGCCGCAGCGCGCACCCTGTCGATCGCGCAGACTCTGGGCTGGCAGGATCACCGGCTTGGCTTTGCCCATTACGTGATGGGCCGTCTGAGCCTGCCTGTCGATCCGGCAGAGGCGGTGGCGCATTTCCAGACTGCCGACCGGATTTTCGCGCAGCGCCCGGAGTATCGGCTGCACCGCGCCATGGTCGCCTCGCAACTGACCGCCTATCTGGTGGCGCAGGGGCGCGGGCCAGAGGCGGTCGATATGGTGGGCGTGCACCTGCCCGTGGTGATCCGCCACGAGAATGCGGCCCTTGTCGCCACGCTGAACATGCTGCGCGCCGAGGCGCTGGAACTGTCGGGTCGCGGCGTCGAGGCGCAGGCCGTGCGTCTGGACAGTCTGGGCTGGGCGCGTTACGGGTTCGGAGCGGACTGGGCCATTCGTGCCAAACTGCGCGAGATCAGCGCGCTCAATCCGCTGAACAGGAGAAACGGGCGGATATGATCATCATTGGCGCGGCGCTTTTCGGGGCCATCATCGGCGGGATGACGGCAGCCCGTCGTCAGGGCAACAAACTGGATATCGCGCAATATGCCGCGGGCTATGCCATCGGGTTTGCCATCATCGGTCTGTTCATCACGCTGTTTGTCCACCGCGCGTCCTTGTAAGTCCGATGTTCCTGCCCTTTTTCGACAATCTCAGGAAAGGCGGTATCCCGGTCAGTCTGCGGGAATACCTGTCCTTTCTGGAAGGCATGTCGGCGGGTCTGGTGACCTATGACGTGGAAGGGTTCTATTACCTTGCCCGCACCGCCATGGTGAAGGACGAGCGCAATCTGGACAAGTTCGACCGCGCCTTTGCCGCCACCTTCAAGGGGTTGGAGGAGATCCGGCTGGAGGATGTGTTGCAGGCCGTGAATATCCCCGCCGATTGGCTGGAGAAACTGGCCGAAAAGCATCTGAGTGCCGCCGAGATGGAAGAGATCAAGGCCCTGGGTGGCTTTGACAAGCTGATGGAGACGCTGAAACAGCGGCTTGAGGAGCAGAAAGGCCGCCATCAGGGGGGCAACAAGTGGATCGGCACCGCCGGCACCTCGCCGTTCGGGGCGCATGGCTATAACCCCGAAGGCGTGCGGATCGGGCAGGACAAATTCCGCCACCAGCGCGCGGTCAAGGTCTGGGACAAGCGCGAGTTCAAGAACCTTGACGACACGGTCGAGCTTGGCACGCGCAACATCAAGGTCGCGCTGAAACGCCTGCGCCGCTGGGCGCGTGACGGCGCCAATGAGGAGCTGGATCTGGACGGCACGATCCGGTCCACCGCCGAGCAGGGCTATCTGGACGTGAAAACCCGCCCCGAACGGCGCAATGCGGTGAAGGTGTTGCTGTTTCTGGACGCAGGCGGCTCGATGGACCCGCATGTCAAGGTCGTCGAGGAGTTGTTCTCGGCCGCGCGGACCGAATTCAAGCATCTGGAATATTACTATTTCCACAATTGCCTTTATGAGGGCGTGTGGCGCGACAACCGCCGCCGCTGGGATCAGCAGACCCCGACTTGGGAGGTGCTGCGGACCTATGGGCATGATTACAAATGCATTTTCGTGGGCGATGCCAGCATGTCCCCCTATGAGATCGCCTATCCGGGTGGCGCCAATGAACATTGGAACGCCGAGGCCGGACAGGTCTGGCTGCAACGCGCGCGCGACCAGTGGCCGCATCATGTCTGGATCAATCCGGTGCCCGAAAAATACTGGTCCTATACCCAGTCGATCAAGATGATCCGCGAGATTTTCGAGGATCGGATGGTGCCCATGACCCTGTCGGGGATCGAGCGTGCGATGAAGGAAATGGCGCGGTGACAGCGGCGCGCAGGCCGCGACCGAAAGGGCGGGCCGCGTTGTCCTATCTCTGGGCGCATCATCGTCTGGCCCTTGTCGCGATGGTGCTGGGGGCGGTCTTTGCGCTGTTTTTCGCGCTGCGGCTGATCGTGTTCTGGATCTACTGGTCCGACCCTGCCCATCACAACCAGAGGATCGAACCCTGGATGACGCCGGGCTATGTCGCGCGGTCGCACGGGTTGGAGCAGGCCGAGATCAGCGAGATGCTGGCGCTGCCGCCGGACACGCCGCGCGGCCTGACCCTGCAACAGCTGGCGCGGATGACCGGGCGCGACACCGCCACGCTGATCGAGGAGTTGCAACGCAGCATTGATCAAAGCACGGGGCGGCCATGACCGCCGATCTGCTGTCCGCCGATCTGCTGTCCGCCGATCTGCTGTCCGCCGATCTGCTGTC
>NCJR01000294.1 GCA_002282555.1 Rhodobacterales bacterium 34-62-10 | reverse complement strand
CAGCCAGGCCGGGACCGTGACCTATGAAAACGCCTCGACCATCGAGAATTCGAATGGCGAGACGCTGGTGATGGGCCGGAACATGAAGCTGATCATCCGCGACGATGCGGGCGAGGAGCGGGCCAGCCACAAGCTGGGCTATGGCACCAAGCTGTTCGTCAAGGAAGGCGGCAAGGTTTCGCGTGGCGACAAGCTGTTCGAGTGGGACCCCTATACTTTGCCGATCATCGCCGAGAAGACGGGGCAGGTGAAGTATATCGATCTGGTGTCTGGTATCGCCGTCCGCGACGAGACCGACGAAGCCACCGGCATGACCCAGAAGATCGTCATGGACTGGCGCGCGGCCCCCAAGGGCAACGAACTGAAGCCCGAGATCCTGCTGGTTGATGCCGATGGAGAGCCGGTGCGCAACGAGGCCGGGAATCCTGTGACCTATCCGATGTCGGTGGACGCCATTCTGTCTGTCGAAGAAGGTCAGGACATCAAGGCTGGTGACGTTGTAGCACGTATTCCGCGCGAAGGTGCCAAGACCAAGGACATCACCGGGGGTCTTCCCCGCGTGGCGGAACTGTTCGAAGCCCGTCGCCCCAAGGATCACGCGATCATCGCCGAATGCGATGGTTATGTGCGCTTTGGCAAGGACTACAAGAACAAGCGCCGTATCACGATCGAACCCACCGTCGAGGGGATGGAGCCGGTCGAGTACATGGTGCCCAAGGGCAAGCACATCCCGGTGCAGGAAGGCGACTTCGTGCAGAAGGGTGACTACATCATGGACGGCAACCCTGCGCCCCATGACATCCTTGCCATTCTGGGTGTCGAGGCGTTGGCCGACTACATGATCGACGAGGTGCAGGACGTCTATCGTCTGCAGGGCGTGAAGATCAACGACAAGCACATCGAAGTCATCGTGCGCCAGATGCTCCAGAAGTGGGAGATCGACGAAAGCGGCGATACCACCCTGCTGAAGGGCGAGCATCTGGACAAGGCCGAGTTCGACGCGGTCAACGAGAAGATCATGGCCAAAGGCGGTCGTCCGGCAACGGGCGCGCCGATCCTGCTGGGCATCACCAAGGCGTCGCTGCAAACCCGCAGCTTCATCTCGGCGGCGTCCTTCCAGGAAACCACCCGCGTGCTGACCGAAGCGTCCGTGCAGGGTAAGCGCGACAAGCTGGTGGGCCTGAAGGAGAACGTGATCGTCGGTCGTCTGATCCCTGCCGGGACAGGTGGCGCCACGGCGCGCGTGCGCCGCATCGCGGCCGAGCGTGACAACGTGGTCATCGAAGCCCGCCGCGAGGAGGCCGAGGCTGCTGCAGCACTGGCGGCACCGGTTGATGACTATGTCGGCGGTGACGAGTTCGATACGCTGGTGGAGACACCCGAAAGCCGCGACGAATAAGGTCACGCGTTTTCGCAAGACAAAGAAAACCCCCGCTTTCCGGCGGGGGTTTTTTTCATGCTTTGCTCTTGCGGCGGCTGTCTGTGTCGATAACGTCGGACCGGCAAGACCCGGAGCAGACCGATGCTGACAGACAATATGCGCGGTGCGCTTCTGATGATGGCAAGCATGGCGGCGTTTACCATGAACGATGCTTTCATGAAGACGCTTGCAGGCGATATGCCATTGTTTCAGTTGATTTTCCTTCGGAGTATCCTGACGACATGTGCCATTGGTGCGATGGCGTGGTATCTGGGGGCGCTGCATCTGCGGATACCACCGCAGGACCGCTGGCTGATCGTGATACGGGCTGTCGCAGAAATCGGGTCGGCCTATTTCTTTCTGACGGCGCTGTACAATATGCCGTTGGCGAATGTCAGCGCGATCATGCAATCGCTGCCGCTGGTGGTGACACTGGCCGCCGCGTTGTTTTTCGGCGAGGCCTTGGGGTGGCGGCGCATGACCGCGATTCTGGTGGGGCTTTTCGGCGTCATCCTGATCGTGCGGCCGGGAACGGAAGGGTTCACGATCTTTTCGCTTTATGCCCTGATCGCGGTCGCCTTCGTCACGGTGCGTGATCTGGTGACGCGGCGTGTGTCGGGGGCCACCCATTCGATGATGGTGACCTTCATCACCTCGCTTGGTCTGCTGATCGCGTTCGGTTTCGCCAGTATAAGTGTCGAGTGGGTGCCGTTGACCGCGCACCGGGCCAGCATGACCTTCGGTGCGGCTGTCATGGTGATCTTCGGCTATGTGTTCTCGGTCATGGTGATGCGCGTGGGCGAGATCAGTTTCATTGCTCCGTTCCGCTATACCGGACTGATCTGGGCGCTGGTTCTGGGATGGGCGGTGTTTGGCGATTGGCCCGCGCCCCTGACGCTGGTGGGGGCGGTGATCGTGGTTGGAAGCGGGGTGTTCATGATCTATCGCGAGGGTCAGTTGAAGCGCCGTATCGCAACCGAAGCCAAGCTGAGGACAGGCATCGGTCACTGAGGTTCGAGGCCCTTTCGCCAGCAGGTGAAACCAGTGACCCCGGCGTGTTGACAACCCCTGCGACTCCCCCTATACGCCCCACATCCGGCGCTGGCTTTGTCCTTTTGCCGAATTCAAAACTGTAGTGGACACGATCCGGGCTAATGCTGCCTCGATCCTCTGGAAACCCACCGCGTCGTTTACCTCGGAATGGGAACGATGGCGGTGATTGTGCTTTGTGGACGCGCAAAGTGCGTGAGATTAACCCGCGGGGATGCCCGCGCAGACACATGTGTTGATAGACGGGGAAAGAAGCCCAATGCCAACGATCCAGCAGCTGATCCGCAAACCGCGGCAGCCCAAAATCAAACGGTCCAAGTCG
>NCJR01000293.1 GCA_002282555.1 Rhodobacterales bacterium 34-62-10 | reverse complement strand
GCCAGTTCGAGCGGACGCTGATCATCGCGGACAAGGGCAGCTATGTGTCCTATCTGGAAGGCTGCACCGCGCCCAAGCGCGACACGGCGCAGCTGCATGCGGCGGTGGTCGAGATCATCATCGAAGAAGATGCCGAGGTGAAATATTCCACCGTTCAGAACTGGTATCCCGGCGACGAGAACGGCAAGGGTGGCATCTATAACTTCGTGACCAAGCGTGCCGATTGCCGGGGTGACCGCGCCAAGGTGATGTGGACGCAGGTGGAAACCGGCTCTGCCGTGACGTGGAAATACCCCTCCTGTATCCTGCGGGGTGATGACAGTCAGGGCGAGTTCTATTCCATCGCCATCGCCAACAACTACCAGCAGGCGGATACCGGCACCAAGATGGTGCATTTGGGCAAAAACACCAAGTCGCGCATCGTGTCCAAGGGGATCAGCGCGGGCCATGCGCAGAACACCTATCGCGGCCTCGTGTCGATGCACCCCAAGGCGCAGAACGGACGGAACTACACCCAGTGCGACAGCCTGCTGATCGGTGACAAATGCGGCGCGCACACCGTGCCTTACATCGAAGTGCGCAACAACACCGCGCGGGTCGAGCACGAGGCGACCACGTCCAAGGTGGATGATGATCAGCTGTTCTATTGCCGCTCTCGCGGGATGGACGAGGAGGAGGCCGTGGCGCTGGTCGTCAACGGTTTCTGCCGCGAGGTGTTGCAGGCACTGCCAATGGAGTTCGCGATGGAAGCGCAGCAACTGGTTGCGATCTCTCTGGAAGGCAGCGTTGGCTGAGGCCGGGGGCTCAGGCCCTGTGCGTGGGACAATGGGATGTTTGTGGCGGGAAAAACCCTGATCGCGATGCTGGGGGCGTGGCTTGATCTGGCCGCGCCGTCAGCCATGATGGGCGTCGGCGTGCTCCATCGTGTCACGCGGATGGTCCGCGCCGCGCGTCAAGGGAATGGCACAAACGGGTCCGATGCCGCGCTCCCCTTGCAGCGACAGCAGGTGTGGTCATGACGCTTGCCCATATCGCACCGATCCTGATGCTGGCAGTGTCGAATGTCTTCATGACCTTCGCGTGGTACGGCCATCTGAAGTTCCCGACAGCCCCCCTGTTGGCGGTCATCCTGATCAGTTGGGGGATCGCATTTTTCGAATATACGCTGGCGGTGCCTGCGAACCGGATGGGGCATCAGGTCTATTCCGCAGCACAGCTCAAGACCATTCAGGAAGTGATCACCCTGATCGTCTTTGTCGGTTTTTCGGTCTTCTGGTTGAAGGAAAGCATCAGTTGGACCACCGCAGCAGGGTTCGGCTTCATCGCGCTGGGGGCAGCGTTTGTGTTCAAGGGGTAAATAATGATCATCACGACGACGAACAGCATCGAAGGCCATCGGATCACTGCATATCGCGGGATCGTGGTCGGCGAGGCGATCATGGGCGCCAATGTCGTGCGCGATCTTTTCGCGGGCATCACCGATATCATCGGTGGACGGTCCGGGGCCTACGAATCCAAATTGCAGGACGCCCGTGACACGGCGCTGCGCGAGTTGCAGCAAAAGGCGGAAATTGCCGGTGCCAACGCGGTGGTCGGTGTCGATCTTGATTATGAAGTCGTGGGTCAGTCGATGCTGATGGTCAGCGCGTCCGGAACCGCCGTTGTCGTGGAGCGGGCATGGCCATCGCAGCCGCCCTGACACGTCCGGAACTGACCTTGCCTGAGGCTGAGGCGGAAACGCTGGTTTCGGCCTATGCGATGGCGCACACGATCCTTGAGTACGGGTCGGGTGGATCGACGGTCATGGCGGCGGAACTGGGCAAGCGTGTGACATCGGTGGAAAGCGACAAGGGCTGGGCGCAGATGATGCGCGACTGGTTCGCCGCGCATCCGCCTGTGGGTCAGGTCGATATCCTGTGGTCCGATATCGGGCCAACCAAGGAATGGGGTCACCCCGTTGATGACAGCGCCTGGAAGGGCTTTGCGCGCTATCCCCTTGCAGTCTGGGATATGCCGGGCTTTACCCATCCCGATGTGGTTCTGGTGGATGGCCGGTTCCGGATGGGCTGTGCGCTGGCCACGGCATTCCGGATCAGCCGGCCGGTCACGCTTTATTACGATGACTACACCAATCGCCCGCGTCATCACCAGATCGAGACGTTTCTGGGGGCGCCGACCGAAATCACGGGCCGCATGGCCCGCTTTGACATCAACCCGATGCCTGTTCCGGCCGAAAGGCTGCTTCAGGTGTTCAGTCTGATGACACGGCCCTGAGCGCCGGATCTGTCAGAACAATACGGAAAGGACTAAATGATGCTGACTATCAATAACCTGCACGTCAAACTTGAAGCAGAGGACAAGGTGATCCTCAAGGGTGTCGATCTGGTGATCGAGCCGGGCACGGTCCATGCGATCATGGGGCCCAACGGTTCGGGCAAATCGACGCTGTCCTATGTGCTTTCGGGGCGCGATGGCTATGAGGTGACGGATGGCAGCGCCACGCTGGATGGGGCCGACATTCTTGAGATGGAACCCGAAGAGCGTGCAGCAGCGGGCCTGTTCCTGGCCTTCCAGTATCCGGTCGAGATTCCCGGCGTGGGCAACATGACCTTCCTGCGCACCGCCGTGAACGCGCAGCGCAAGGCGCGCGGGCAGGAGGAGATGAGCGCGGCTGATTTCCTCAAGGTGATCCGCGAGAAGGCCAAGACCTTGCAGATCGACGCCGACATGCTCAAGCGTCCGGTCAATGTCGGCTTCTCGGGCGGCGAGAAGAAGCGCAACGAGATCCTGCA
>NCJR01000292.1 GCA_002282555.1 Rhodobacterales bacterium 34-62-10 | reverse complement strand
ACCACAGGCCGCCATGATATCCTCGCCGCGCGGGGTGCGGATCGGGCTCGCGTATCCTGCCTTGTAGATGATGTCGGCAAAGGCATGGATGCGGTTGTTCGACGACCGCTTATAAGGCGCACCGGGCCATTCGTTGAAGGGGATCAGGTTGATCTTGGCGGGAATCCCCTCGATCAGCTTGACCAGACGGCGGGCATCCTCGTCGGTGTCGTTCACCCCGGCCAGCATCACATATTCAAAGGTGATCCGCTCGGAATTCGACACCTTTGGGTAGTCCCGCAGCGCATCCAGCAGCGCCGCGATGTTCCAGCGCTTGTTGATCGGCACCAGCTTGTCGCGCGTCTCGTCCGTGGTGGCGTGGAAGCTGACGGCCAGCAGACAGCCGATTTCCTGCGCGGTGCGCGCGATTTCCGGCACCACGCCCGATGTGGACAGCGTGATCCGGCGACGGCTGAGGCTGATGCCCTCGGGGTCCATCGCGATCTTCATCGCATCGCGGACATTGTCGAAATTATACAGCGGCTCGCCCATGCCCATCAGCACGATGTTCGACAACAGCCGCGTCTCGTCCTTGGGGTTGCGCCCTGGTTCAGGCCATTCGCCCAGATCGTCGCGCGCGACCATGACCTGCCCGATGATTTCGGCGGCGGTCAGGTTGCGCACCAGTTTCTGCGTCCCCGTATGGCAGAACGAACAGGTCAGCGTGCAGCCGACTTGGGACGAGATGCACAGGGTGCCGCGCCCTTCTTCGGGGATATAGACCACCTCGACCTCATGCCCGCCGGCGATGCGCACCAGATATTTGCGCGTGCCATCCTCGGACACTTGCCGGGTCACGACCTCGGGCACCTCGATGCAGAAATGTTGCGCCAGTTCAACGCGGTAAGGTTTCGCCAGATTGGTCATCTGCTCGAAATCGCGCACGCCCTTCTGATAGATCCACTGCCAGATCTGGCCCACGCGCATCTTGGCCTGTTTCTCGGGCGTGCCATGCGCGATCAGCGCCTCGCGCATCCCGTCGCGGGTCAATCCGACAAGGTTCATCGGCCCGTCCGGTAATTTGCGCGGAATGGTCATCACATCCTGGGTGATCGGGGCGGTGGCGGTCATCGGGCTATCCATCCTTGGAAACAAGCAGGGCACATACAGGATTCGGCGACCGAATCCAAAGGCAAGTTTGAAACGACAAAGGGCAGCCCACTTGGGCTGCCCGTCATTGCGCGGTGGCCTTGCGTCACTGACAGCGGCGCGCGGCCTCCTCGGTGGCGGCGGTATACCCCAGAAGCGAGAACGTGTCCTTGGTCACGGTCCCACGTCCCGATCGCGCGGTCAGGATTGCGGATGATCCGCCCTTCAGCGCGGTGATGATGCGGGCATCATCTTCGGCTGATGCGGGCCATGCCCATTCGCCTTCGGTGAACAGTTCGAATTGCGTGCCGCCGATATCCAGATTGACGGTCGACCCCGAGGCGAAAGGATAGCCGCCCGTGAATGTCACCTGACCGTTCACACCTGCGGCGGGGCGATAGAATGTCATCAACAGGATTTCACCGCGCTGCACGGCCACGACACGGCCATCGCGCGTATTCACCGTTTCCTTGGGCGAAGAGACAGCCCAGCATTCCTTGGGATCGGCATCCTCGAAAACGCTCCAATCCGTCTTGGCTGCAACCTGATTGTTGCTTGTCTGCTGCGCCCATGCGCCAGTTGATGCCAGGACCATTGCCGCCCCGACACCTGCGCGAAGCCATCCGCGCGCCAGTCTTGATGTCATATGTCCAGCCTCCAAGCCGTCCGTGCCTCATTTTTGTAAGGGTACGCCCTGCCGTTTTCGGCCTTGACGCGGCGCCCGTTACCGTCTCGACCTTGCAACAATAGCCCGAAACCTGCCACAGACGAAAGAGGAGTTGGCGGAAAATCGCACAAGGTTCCCGCTGCTCGCGCAGAGTTGACACAGGAGTGACCCCATGACTGCCCCCGTTCCCATGGCCGAGATCTGGCGCGGCCCTTTTCTGGAAAGCATCCATCATGGTCACGCGGTGATCTGCGATGCCTCTGGCCAGATCGTCGAGGCCTGGGGTGACCCGCAGGCGATCGTCCTGCCGCGCTCGTCGTCCAAGATGCTGCAGGCCCTGCCACTGATCACCAGCGGGGCGGCGGATGCGGCGCGCCTGTGGCCCGAGCATCTGGCGCTGGCCTGTGCCAGCCATCAGGGGGCCGCGATCCATACGGACCGGGTGCAGGGCTGGCTGGATCACATCGGCTGCACGGAAGATGATTTTCGCTGCGGTCCGCAGGAACCCGCCGACATTCCGGCGCGCGATGCGCTGATCCGGGCAGGTGCGCGTCCCTGCCAGATCCACAACAACTGCTCGGGCAAACACGCGGGTTTCCTGACGCTGAACCGCCATCTGCGCGGCGGTTCCGAATATATCGACCCCGATCACCCTGTGCAGCGCGCCTGTCTCGCGGCGTTCGAAGAGGTGACGGGTGAAGCCAGCCCCGGTTTCGGCATCGACGGCTGTTCGGCGCCGAACTATGCCACCTCGCTGCATGGCATGGCCCGCGCCATGGCCTTTTTCGCCGCCGCGCGCGACGACGGCCCCGCTCAGCAAAGCGCCGCGGCCCGTCTGGTGCAGGCCATGACAGCCTATCCCGAACTCGTCGCCGGTGAAGGCCG
Organism: Rhodobacterales bacterium 34-62-10; assembly: GCA_002282555.1. GTDB lineage: Bacteria > Pseudomonadota > Alphaproteobacteria > Rhodobacterales > Rhodobacteraceae > Seohaeicola. The sequence continues at coordinate 119 of NCJR01000292.1, read as the reverse complement.
TGCCTGCACCGCCCTGATGCGCGCGATGGACAGGCGCGTGGCGCTGAAAACCGGGGCCGAGGCGTTCTTCATCGCCATCATCCCTGAACGGAAGCTGGGTGTCGCGTTGAAGATCACCG
>NCJR01000291.1 GCA_002282555.1 Rhodobacterales bacterium 34-62-10 | reverse complement strand
GACCGCAATCTGGCCGATCTCGAAAAGAAGCTGGGGGTGCAGATCCTGCGCCGCGGCAATCAACTGGCCGTGTTCGGCGACCCCGACGCCACCGCCAACGCGCTCGAAGTGCTGGACGCGCTCTATGAACGCCTCGAATCGGGCCGCGCGCTGGAACAGGGCGATATCGACATGCAGATCCGCATGGGCAATGCCGCGCAGGACACCGGGCTGCAGGCGGGCGACCAGCTGGAAATGTTCCGCGCCGGACGGGTCGAGATCAAGACACGCCGCAAAACCGTTGAACCAAGGACCGAGGCGCAGAAGGCCTATGTCCAGAACCTCTTCAAAAATGAGCTGTGCTTCGGCATCGGTCCCGCAGGTACCGGCAAGACCTATCTCGCCGTGGCCGCAGGCGTGTCGATGTTCATCACCGGACAGGTGGACCGCATCGTCCTGTCCCGCCCCGCGGTCGAGGCGGGCGAGAAACTGGGCTACCTGCCAGGCGACATGAAGGACAAGGTCGATCCCTACATGCAGCCGCTTTACGACGCGCTCAACGACTTCCTCCCCGGCAAGCAGACCGCCAAACTGATCGAGGAAAAGCGCATCGAAATCGCCCCTCTCGCCTTCATGCGGGGCCGCACCCTCAGCAACGCCTTCGTGGTGCTCGATGAGGCGCAGAACGCCACTTCCATGCAGATGAAGATGTTCCTCACCCGTCTGGGCGAAGGCTCGCGCATGGTCATCACCGGCGACCGCACCCAGATCGACCTGCCGCGCGGTGTGACCTCGGGTCTGGCCGATGCGGAACGGCTGCTCAAATCCATCGACAAGATCAGCTTCAACTACTTCACCTCCAAGGATGTGGTCCGCCATCCCCTTGTCGCCGCCATCATCGAAGCCTATGAAGCGGACGGCACGGTCTGATCCGCAAGGACCGGCCCGCCGCCCGCTTCTTCTTGCACCAAATATCCTCGTGGGATCGTCGAACAGCGTTCGACGTTGGGGGCAGACAGCCCCCTCCCTCGCTTACTCAAGTTGCATCACACCCCTATGCTGACCGACACACAGATCGAAGATCCCCGCTGGCAGCAGGCCGGCCTTGACGCCTTGGCCGAAACCGCCGCCCGCGCCACGCTGGCCCATCTGGGCCTTGACCCTGACCTCTACGAGATCAGCCTGCTGGGATGCGATGACGCGCGCATTGCCGTGCTCAATGCCGAATTCCGCGGCAAACCCGCCCCCACCAACGTGCTCAGCTGGCCCGCCCAGGACCTCACCGCCGAGGAGGAGGGCGAAGCCCCCTATGTCCCCGACGCCACCCCGCAGGACGATCCCTTCGCCTTTGACGATGACGATGACGATGACGCCGAGGAGGGGATCGCGCTGGGCGACATCGCCATCGCCTATGACACCTGTGCGCGGGAAGCCGCCGAAGCGGACAAGCCCTTCAATGATCACGTCACCCATCTGATCGTGCACGGAACGTTACATTTGTTGGGCTATGATCATATCCGTGACAAGGATGCCACCTTGATGGAAACAATCGAAGTGACCATACTTGGCAAACTGGGGGTCCCTGACCCATATTGATTGACTGCGGCGGACCGGTTGTCCGTCAAACCGCAATTAAAGGAAGCACCGCTTCCGCATTCTGGAAAGGTACGATGGGCGACAGCATAGACGGGTCTACGGGGGCAGCGCAGGGCGCGCTGCCATATGCCGAGGCCGAAAAGACGTCACAGGGTGGATTCTTCCGCCGGATCATCGGGGCGCTCAGCCCCTCTGACAGTGGCGACGGCGACGATCACGCAGGCACGGATTCCTCTGCGGCCGAACGTCAGCAATTGAACAACATCCTGAACCTGCGCCGCATGCGGGTCGAGGATGTGGCGATCCCCAAGGCGGATATCACCGCCGTTTCCGACACCATCACGATGGATGAACTGGTCGAACTCTTCCGCGAGACGGGCCTCACCCGCCTGCCGGTCTATTCCGGCACGCTCGACACACCGCTGGGAATGCTGCATCTCAAGGATTTCGCCCTCAAGCAGATGCTGCGCCCGCTGCTCTATGTGCCCCCCTCCATGTCGATCGGCGTGCTGCTGCAAAAGATGCAGTCCGAAGGCAAGCACATGGCGCTGGTGATCGACGAATACGGCGGCGTGGACGGGCTTGTCACGATCGAGGACCTGATCGAACAGGTCATCGGCGAGATCGAGGACGAGCATGACACCGACGAGGATCAGTTCTGGACCGCCGAAAAACCGGGTCAGTATCTTGCCCTGTCGAAAACCCCGCTCGAAGATTTCGAGGCCGAGATCGGCCTGTCGCTCACCGAACACGAGGATGTGGACGAGGAAGAGATCGACACGCTGGGCGGTCTTGTCTTCATGCTCGCAGGCCGTGTGCCGGTGCGCGGCGAAGTCGTCCAGCACCCCGCCGGAGTGGAATTCGAGGTGGTCGATGCCGACCCTCGCCGGATCAAACGCCTGAGGGTCCGCCTGCCGCATGCGTCTGCCGCCTGACATGCAGCCCCGCCTGTCGGGGTTGCGCGGTCGGCTTGCGCTGGCCTTGCTCTCCGGCGTGCTGGGCGCATCGGGGCAGGCGCCCTTCGATCTGTGGTTCCTTGCCATCCCCGGTCTGGCGCTGCTCTTCGTGCTGTTGCGCAGCGCTGCAGGTCCACGCCATGCCGCCTTGATCGGCTGGGCCGCAGGTACCGGCTATTTCGCGCTGGCGCTGTTCTGGATCATCGAGCCGTTCATGATCAACCCGGCCCGCCACGGCTGGATGGCCCCTTTCGCGCTGGTGGGCATGTCGGCG
>NCJR01000290.1 GCA_002282555.1 Rhodobacterales bacterium 34-62-10 | reverse complement strand
GGGCGTGCCTATCTAGCCTCCCTTCTAGCGCCGGGGGTCAAACTGCCCTAAGGGAGGCGCACAGTTTCAACCCCTTCCGGGAGTTCGCCCAGATATGGATAATGTGCTCATCATCGGTGCCGGCGCAGCCGGTTCGGTCGTCGCCAAAAAATGCGCGATGGACCGCGACACGTTCAAACACATCACTCTTGCCTCGCGCCGCATCGAGAGCTGCGAGAAAGTGGCGAAAGACTGCGTGACGCCGATCGAAATCGCGCAGGTCGACGCCGATGACGTGGCTGCCACGGTCGCGCTCATCAAGAAAGTGAAGCCAGACCTGGTAATCAACATGGCCCTGCCCTATCAGGACCTGCCGATCATGGATGCCTGCCTTGAGGCGGGCGTTTCCTATATGGACACCGCCAACTATGAGCCGCGCGAAGTGGCGAAATTCGAATACTCCTGGCAGTGGGCCTATCAGGACAAGTTCAAGGCCGCTGGCCTGACCGCCATCCTCGGCTGCGGGTTTGACCCCGGCGTGTCCAACATCTGGTGCGCCTATGCGCAGGAGCACCTGTTCGACGAGATCGAATATATCGACATCGTGGACTGCAATGCCGGTGACCATGGCAAGACCTTTGCCACCAACTTCAACCCGGAGATCAACCTCCGCGAAGTGACGCAGGACGGAAAATACTGGAAGAATGGCGAGTGGATCGAGATCCCGGCGCTCAGCATCAAGACGATGGTGGACTACCCGGAAGTCGGCCCGCGAGCCTCTTACCTCATCTATCATGAGGAAGAGGAAAGCCTTGTGAAGAACATCCGTGGCCTGAAGCAGATCCGCTTCTGGATGACCTTTGGCGACGCCTACATCAAACACCTTGAAGTGTTCAAATCGATTGGCCTGATCAGCCTGGAGCCGATCAAGCACAAGGGCATGGACATCATCCCGATGGAGTTCCTGCGCGACCTGCTACCGCCGCCCTCCTCCCTTGCCGAAGGCTATTCGGGCAAGACAAGCATCGGCGTGATCATCCGTGGCAAGAAGGATGGCGAGAAGATCGCGAAGATGCTGTATAACGTCTGCGACCATGCCGAGACCAACAAGGAAGTCGGCGCGCAGGCCGTGAGCTACACGACGGGCGTGCCGCCCGTCTCCGGCGCAGCGATGTTCTTCAAGGGCATCTGGAAAGGCGCAGGCGTATTCAACGTCGAGGAGTTCCCCTCTGCGCCCTTCCTTGAAGATGTGGCGAAACGCGGCCTGCCGACGACCATCATCGACATCAAGCCGGGCGATCAGGACCCGCTGTTTGAGGTGGTGACCTAATCCTTGGCGCAAGCAAGGATGATCGTGCTGCTATTGAAGTCATGCCTGGCAGCCTTGGGCTTCACCTCTGCGCTGGCGGCGGTGGCGGCAGGCGCGATCCTTGTGGCCCGTCTGGTCGCCGGGGATGAATTCGAACCGATAGGCCAGATGATCGCGGCGGCGCCCGATTTTCTGGCGAAGTTCATACTACCTTTTGTGCTGGCTTGGGTTTTCACCTTCCTCACTTTCATGAAGCGCGAAAAATCGAAATGACACCTGATATACAAACCCCTTGCTTCGTCCTCGATGCCGCCCGCCTCCGGAAAAACCTGGAGACAGCCCAGCGCGTGCGCGAGGAGGCTGGCTGCAAAATTCTGCTCGCCACCAAAGCTTTCGCGATGCCGGCGGCTTTCCCGATGATGCGCGACTATCTCGATGGCACGACCGCCAGCGGCGAGCACGAAGCCATCATGGGCGCCGAGGAGTTCGGCAAGGAAGTCCATGTTTATTCCCCAGCTTATACAGAAGATGAAGTCCGCCGTCTGACGAAGGTGGCCCAGCACATCTATTTCAATTCGGCAGAGCAGCTTGGCCGCTTTGGCGACATTGCACGCGACGCAGGCGCGCATGTAGGCCTGCGGGTGAACCCCGGCTATTCCAATGCGACGCTGGGCGGGGATCTTTATAACCCCACCGCCCCGACGAGCCGCTTTGGCGAAGTGCCGTCAAAGCTCGCGGAGGTGAATTGGAGCGGCGTGGATATCTTCCATGTGCATGCGCTGTGCGAGAGCCTTCACGAAGGCTCGGTCGGCCTGATCGAAGCGGTGTCGGAAAAGTTTGCGCATTACCTCGAACAAGTAAAGGCCGTGAACTTTGGCGGCGGGCATTTCCTCAACAAGCCAGGTTATGATGTCGACGCGCTGATCGCGGCGATCAAAAAGTTCAAGGCGCGGTTTGGCATCGAGGTGGTCCTTGAGCCGGGCGCGGGGCTGGTGGTGAATACCGGCGAGCTGCACTCGACGGTGCTGGCGCTGCACTGGAACGAGATGGATCTCGCCATTCTCGACGCCTCCGCTTCCACGCACATGCCGGACGTTCTGGAAGTGCCCTACCGCCCCGACGTGATCGGCGCAGGGCTGGCAGGGGAAAAACCGCACACGTATCGCTTTGGCGGGAAGACATGCATGACCGGCGACGTGATCGGGGACTATTCCTTCGACAAGCCGCTGGAGCCGGGAGATCAAATCGTATTCACCGACCAGATGCATTACAGCTTCGTCAAGACCAACACCTTCAACGGAACGCCACTGGCCAACCTCGCCATCCGCTGGGAAGATGGGCGGATCGAGCAGGTCTCCGACTTCGGCTATGATGAGTTCCGCCGTCGGCTGGGGCGTTAAACCCCGAATGTCTTCAGGCTGAACATCTGCTCATTCGCCAGCGCCGGAATCCGCCCGCGCGCCTTGGCGACCTCCGCCAGATCAATGTCCGCCATCACGATGCCCGGCTCCGTCGCGCAGCCTTC
>NCJR01000289.1 GCA_002282555.1 Rhodobacterales bacterium 34-62-10 | reverse complement strand
TGGCCAATGCCTTTGTGGGAAGAATATCATGAAGGGCTAAAGTCGAATTTTGCAGACATGGCTAATGTTGCAGGGCGCGGATTTCCGCCCCCAACGCCGCACGCCCCGCCGCATCGAACAGCGGTTCGGCCTGTGCGACACCGCCCGTCAACAGCAGCGCGCAGATGGCCGCCCGGATGACCGAAGCGGTCATTCCTGACGGGTCTGCGCCACCAGACGCTGCATATCGGCCAGCGGCATGTAGCCCCGCAACATCTGATCCTCGAGAATGAAGGTCGGCGTGCCGCTGATCTGCAACCGCCCGGCCAGCGCGTGATTGGCGGCAATCACCTCGGTCACCGCGTCGCTGGTCATCTGCGGCATGATGGCACCCGCATCCAGATCCAGCTCGCCCGCGATCCGCTCCAGCGCCTCGGGCGTGATATTGCCACGATAGCTGATCAGCGCGTCATGCGCCGCCTTGTATGCCGCATCGCCCGCAACCTGCTTGACCGCGATGGCAAAGCGGGATGACAGGACGGATTCTTCACCCAGAATGGGGAATTCCTTGATGATGAAGCGGATATTGCCGTCCAGTTCCAGCAACTGCTCCAACTCGGGATGGGCGCGGCGGCAGAAGCTGCACCGGTAATCGGTGAATTCGACCAGCGTGATGTCGCCATCCGGGTTGCCGCCGACCCAGGAATGGCCATCCTCGAAAATCTCCTTGGCGTTGACGCGCACCAGATCGACATCCCCCACGGCCTGCGCCTCGGCCTGCCGCTGTTCCAGCACGCCGACCGCCTCCATGATGACCTCGGGGTTGTCCAGCAGGTAGCTGCGGATTTCCTCGCGCAGGGCGGCGCGCTCGTCCTCGGTCATGTTGGTCACGTCGAAGGCCTGCGCCGGAGCGGTCAGCGCCATCAGGGACAGGGCGGCGCCAAGGGTCACGGCGCGGAAAGGGTGGAACATCAGGGTCATCTCCGTTGTTTTGCGGCAGCTTCGGCGGCAAAGACCACATCCTGCGCGCGATTGAAAGGGGCCGATCCACGCGGCAAAAGGCCCGCGGCGCGGTTGGCATGGATCAGCGCATCGGGCAGGCGGCCCATCAGGGCAAAGCGTTCCGCCGTGACCAGCGAGGCCATGCCGTCCTGTCCGGTCTTGGCATAGGCCACGGCCAGATCGCGCAGCATCAGCGGATTGCGGAAATCGCGGTCCCGCGCAGTCATCAGCGCCTCGAGTGCCGCTTTCGGCTGATCCGCCGCCAGCAGCGCGCGACCGTAGCCCGCAAGGATCAGGGCGTTGCGGGGCGCCAGCGCCGCCGCCTGCTGATAGGCCGTGACCGCCGCCCCGAACTGTCGGCTTTCCAGCAGGATCTGCCCGCGCAGATCATGCACGAAGGGATCCTTGGGCCGCATTGCCACCAGACGGTCAATGGCAGCAATGGCGCGGGCCGGATCGGGCGTGCGGTGATGGGCGATGGCCTCGCGCATCACGGCAAGATCGGCGGTTCCGCTTTGGTCCAGACGGTCCAGCGTCCAGCGCGGCGCCCGCAGAAAGGCCGACAGCTTGCCATTGATCCGCGCGAACCAGTATTGCGCCGCAGGGTCAGGCGGCGCGGCATTGCCCCGGCGCGCCTGAATATAGGCCTCGACCGCGCGCAGACGGTCGCGCGACAAGGGATGCGTGCGGGCATAGGGGTCTTGCCGGCTTTCGGACAGCACCTCCTGGCCGCGGAACAGGCCCAGCACATCGGCATAGCCCTGCTTGTCCACGCCCGCCCGTTCCATATAGCGCAGCCCGTCGCTGTCTGCGGCGGATTCCTCGGCCCTTGTGTGGGACATGAACACGCGCTGCGCCGTCCGCCCGACACCCAGACCCAGACCCGCCGCCGCCTCGCCCTGACCGGCAGCGGCGGCGGCGGCCGCCAGCGCGATGCCCAGACCCGAGATGGTGTTGGCGCGGGCCATGTTCTGACTGCGCCGGGCCATGTGGCCATTGGCGATATGCGCCGCCTCATGTGCGATCACGGATTGCAGCATGGCTGCGGTTTTCATCCGCAGCAGCAGGCCGGAATGGATGAAGATATGGTTGTTGTCCAGGACAAAGGCGTTCATCGTATCGTCCTGAATGATCAGGACTTTCACTGAATTGGGTGACAAGCCCGCCGCCTGCAGGATCGGGCGCGACAGTTCGGAGAGCGCATGTTCGATATCCGCATCGCGGATCAGGGTTGCGGCCCCGGCCTGCAGCGTCAGCGCAAGCCAGACCAGCGCTGCTGCCAAAAGATGTCCCAGCCTTTGCATTGACCTGCCCGCCGTTTCCCTGTGAATTGCGCCTCAACCGGAAGCATAGGGAAGAACACATGCGAAACTCAAGGCGCGGGGCGGTCGATCCCTTCATTGTGATGGATGTGATGGAGGCGGCGCGCGCTGCCGAAGCCGCAGGTCGCCACATCATCCACATGGAGGTGGGCCAGCCCGGAACGCCCGCCCCGCAGGGGGCGCGGGATGCGCTGCGCCGCGCGATGGAGACTGACGCGCTGGGATATACCGTGGCGCTGGGGCTTCCGGCGCTGCGGGCGCGCATCGCGCGGCTTTATGGCGAATGGTACGATGTCGATCTGGACCCCGCGCGGGTGGTGGTCACGCCGGGATCGTCGGGGGCCTTCATCCTGGCGTTCACGGCGCTGTTTGATTCCGGTGACAAGGTCGGCATCGGCGCGCCGGGCTATCCCAGTTACCGCCAGATTCTGCGCGCCTTGGGGATGCAGCCCGTTGATCTGCCCACATCGGCCGCCAACCGTTTCCAACCCGTGGCCGCGGATTTCGCGGGCATGGATC
>NCJR01000288.1 GCA_002282555.1 Rhodobacterales bacterium 34-62-10 | reverse complement strand
GCCAGCATCGGCAGCAGCGCCCGCCTGATCTGCGCGCGATTGACATAAAGCGGCAGCGCCAGCGCCACGGTCGCAGGCCCCAGCATGAAATGCACGAACTGCGCCCCCGCGAAATAGGTCTGATAGGGCGTGGCCGTCACCCATAGCAGGCCCCCCAACAGCACCATCGCCACCAGCACCGGATTGACCAGCGGATTGCGCCCGGCACGCTGCGACAGATGATCCCCGATCAGATAGGCCGCCAAAGTTGCCGTCAGCCACAACAGCGGCTCCCGGCTCAGGTAAGACCAGATCTCGGGCAGGGGCGGGGCGCTCATCCGCGCCGCTCTTCAGGCGCTTGCGCGCCTTCATCCCCGGTCAGCCGCGCGACCAGAACAAAGGTCAGCACGCCCACGACCAGCGCCAGCCCGGTGCTTGCCACCAGCACGGCCATAAGCGCAGGCCCCGACGCCCCCAGCACATCCAGATGGCTGATCACCCCGACACCCGCCGGCACGAACAGCAGCGACAGATGCGCAAGAACGCCCTGCGCCGTCGGCATCACCGCCTGCGCCAGCCTTGGCAGCGCCAGACAGCCGATCAGCAGCAACGCCATGCCCAGAACCGGACCCGGCACCGGCAGGCCAAGCCCGCGGGCCAGCGTTTCCCCGATCAACTGGCAACTCAGAAGGATGGCAACCGCCAAGATCATCGCATCACCCCGCATGATGTTTGCGCCCATTAGCGCACCGCGCGTGCCCGCGCGCAAACCCTTTAAGCCCGCCGCGTCGCGCAAAAGGAAAGGCGTTCACCTGATATTAACCAAGGTCGCATCAGATGAGGGCATGACACGCTGGCTCATCCCTCTTTTGTTGCTTCTGCCCGCCTGCGATGGCGGCAGCCCGCATTTCATGGGAACCAAGCCGACACGCGTCACGATCGACGGCAGTACCTTTGCGGTCAGGGTCAAGGGCGATCTGGCCGAAGCGGTCCGCGTCAACGCGCAATACGCCCCGCGCATGGGCCCCATCGGGGCAAGGGCCGCGCGCGCGATGGAGCAGGTCAGCGGCTGCACGGTCAGGGAAGTCCGCGGCGATCAGGCCCTGATCCTTGGTGTGCTCAAATGCTGAACCTGGACAGAGCTTACACGGATCGTCGAAAATTCACCGTGGTCGGCCGATCATAGCCCGGATGCGCCGTGGTGCCGGTCACCTTGAACCCCAGCGCGGCAAAGGTGGCGTGGTTCTCGACCAATTCCACCCGCGTCTGCAAACTAACCGATGCCAACCCCAGCGCTTGCGCCCGCTCAAGGCTCAGCCCGATCAACCGCCGCGCCAACCCCTTGCCCCGCGCGACATGGGCCACCGCCAGCTTGCCCAGATAAAGCGTATCCGCCTGCGGTGTCAGGATCACGCAGGCCAGCGGGCCGTCATCGCCCTCGATCACCCAGACCTCCGCCGTGGCCGCCGCCTGCGCCAAGGCATCCACATCCATCCGCCCCAAGGACGAGGGCGGGTCAATCCGCCCCTCCATGTAAGAAAATGCCACCGTCAGCAGGGCATGCACCGCCGCCATATCCTCATCCGGACCCATCCGGCGCGGCGCGCCTGTGTCCTGCCCCTCACTCAAGCGGTTTCTCCAGGAACACGCTGGTCCCATTGACCGCATAGTCGCCAAACGCCCCGCACGGCCGGAACCCCTGCGCCGTATAAAGCGCAAGCGCCGCCTCCAGCAGGTTCCCGGTTTCCAACCGCAGAAGCGGCAGCCCCATCCCGCGCGCCTCGGTCTCAAGATGCCCCAGCAAGGCCCGCGCCACCCCGCGCCCCCGCGCGGCCGGGTCCACGAACATCGACTTCACCTCGCCATAGCCCGCCTTGCGCGCAAGCGCGGCCGTGCCCAACACCTCGCCCCCAGCCTCGGCCACGAAAAACGAAATCCCGGGCACCAGCAGCGCATCAACCGACAGGTAATGATTGTCCTCTGGGGGAAACAGGCTCTCCATCAACGCATGGCTGGCCTGCAACAGGGCCAACGCCCCCGGTTCGCGCGGATCACCCGCCCGCACCCGCATGGCGTCAGACCGCGACACGCGCGATCAGCGCCACAAGCGGCGCCTCCACCGCCTCAAGGCTCAGGAACAGCCCCACACCCGCCACCATCGCGCCCGCCAGCCGCACCCGCTCGGCCCGCGCCGCCACTGCCAGCGTGCCCGCACCCAAGGCCACCGCATATTGCACCACCCCCAGCCCCAGCAGATATCCAAGCTGCACCGCCACGGGTGCCGCCCCCTCGACACCGATGATGCCTTGCGCGAAAGCCGCGCCATGGAACAGGCCAAACCCCGCGAACACCGGCAGCACGAGCCCCGGCGCAAGCTGCCGCCCCGACAGGGTCAACCCGCCCAGAACCATGAGGGACGCCGCGATCACCACCTCGGCCAGCGGCAGGATCACCCCGATCAGCGCCAGCCCGCAGCCCGCCAGCATCGCAGCGACATAGGCCAGCGGCCCGCTCAGACGCCGCCCCGCCAGCACCGCCGCAACCCCTACGGCCAGCACGAAGAACAGATGGTCAAACCCCAGCACCGGATGCGCCAGCCCGGACAGCACCCCCTGCATCCCCGTCTGCATCGGCAAACCCGCCAGCGGATGATGCGCCAAGACAGGGCCAGCGGACAGCACAAGTACAGGGCTCAGCAGCCAGGACAGAATTCGCATGATCGAACCTTTCAGAATGTGATGGCGCAGCGTGGCGCAGTCCATGGCGCGCTGTCAACGCTGTCCTGTAACCCCGTTGACTCGCACCCCCCATGACCCGCAGATTCCCCCATCAAGGGAATCGAAGGACCGCGCCATTGCGTTTCACCAAGCTCCGTCTGACCGGCTTCAAAAGCTTCGTCGATCCGACCGATCTTCTGATCCGGGACGGTCTGACAGGCGTGGTCGGTCCCAACGGCTGCGGCAAGTCCAACCTGCTCGAGGCGCTGCGCTGGGTCATGGGCGAAAACCGCGCCTCGGCCATGCGTGGCGGCGGGATGGAGGATGTGATCTTCGCCGGGGCCGCCACCCGCCCCGCGCGCAACTTCGCCGAAGTGACGCTCGTGCTCGACAATGCCGACCGTCTGGCCCCCGCCGGGTTCAACGACAATGACGCGCTGGAAATCACCCGCCGCATCACCCGTGACGCGGGCAGCGCCTATAAGGTGAATACCAAGGATGTGCGCGCCCGCGACGTGCAGATGCTGTTTGCCGACGCCTCGACAGGTGCCCATTCGCCCGCGCTGGTCCGCCAGGGCCAGATATCCGAACTGATCAACGCCAAACCCAAGAACCGCCGCCGGATATTGGAGGAAGCCGCTGGCATCTCCGGCCTCTATCAGCGCCGCCACGAGGCGGAACTGAAGCTGAACGCGGCCGAGGCGAACCTGCTGCGCGTCGATGACGTGCTGGAACAGCTGGCCACGCAACTGGCGCAACTGGAACGCCAGGCGCGTCAGGCGCAACGCTACCGCGCCATCGGCGATGAGCTACGCCGCGCCGAAGGGCTGCTCCTCTATCGCCGCTGGAAGGAGGCGGACACCGCCCGCGCCGCCGCCGACGATGACCTGCGCCAACGCACCACCACCGCGGCACAGGCCGAAACCGCCGCCCGCGCCGCTGGCAAAGAGCGGGTCCTTCGCGACGACGCCCTGCCGCCACTACGAGAGGAGGAGGCGATCGCCGCCGCCGTCCTGCAACGCCTGCAAGTGCAGCGCGACGCCCTCACGGATCAGGAGGCCCGCGCCCGCCAGACGATCGAGACCTTGCGGGGCCGCATCGAACAACTCACCCGCGATATCGAACGCGAAGCGGGCCTGAACCGCGACGCGGGCGACACCATCGCCCGTCTGGAATGGGAAGCCCGCGAACTCGCCAAGGCAGGCGAAGGCCATGCCGACAAACTCGACGCCGCCACCGCCGCCGCGCGCGAGGCCGCCGAAGTGTTGCAACAGCGCGAGGCCGACCTCAGCCAACTGACCGAGGACGTGGCCCGCCTTGCCGCGCGCCACCAATCCGCGCATCGCCTGCTGGAAGACAGCCTCAAGACCCGCGCCCGCAGCGAGGCCGAAGCAACGCGCGCCCGCGACGCGGTCGCCGCCTCCCAAGGCGCGCTCGACGCCGCCATCGCCGCCTATGAGGAGGCGCAGGCGCAGGAAGAAGCCGCCACCGATCTGGCCGCCCGCGCCGATGAAACCCTGCTCGCCGCCGAATCCGCCCGCGCCGAAACACAGGAACGCGAGGCCGATGTGCGCGCCGAACGCTCCGCCGCCGAGGGCGAATTGAACGCCCTGCGTGCCGAAGTCACCGCACTTGCCCGCCTCGTGCAGCGCGACACGGCCGAGGGGGGGCAGATCATGGACCGCCTGCAGGTCGAACAGGGGTTCGAAAAGGCACTGGGGGCGGCACTCGCCGATGACCTGCGCGCGCCCGAGGTCGATGCCGACGGTCCCTCCGGCTGGACGGCGCTGCCCGCCTATGACACCCCGCAACCCTTGCCCGCTGGCGTCACGGCGCTGACCAACCATGTCTCGGTCCCCGATGTGCTGGTCCGCCGCATGGGTCAGATCGGCCTTGTCGATCCCGATGATGGCCCGCGCTTCCAGCCCCTTCTGAAACCTGGCCAGCGCCTTGTCAGCTTGGAAGGCGATCTGTGGCGCTGGGACGGGTTCCGCGCCTGGGCCGAAGATGCCCCCTCCGCCGCCGCCCTGCGCCTGCAACAGCTCAACCGTCTGGAAGAGCTTAAGCAGCAGATGGAGCGCGCCACCTCCCGCGCCGATGCCGCCCGCGCCGCCCATGACAACCTCGCCGCCCGCCTCGCCGCCCTGACCGCCGCCGATCAGGCCGCCCGCGGGGCCCGCCGCGCCGCCGATGCCAAGGTGAACGAGGCGAACCGCGCCCTCAGCCGCGCCGAAGCCGACCGCAACCTTGCCGCCTCGCGCCTGGAATCCTTGGGCCTCGCCGTCACCCGGCACGAGGAGGAGGCGATGGCCGCCCGCGCCCAGGTGCTCGAGGCGGAGCGTGCCGTCGCCGGGCTCGAAGACCTCTCCGAGGCGCGCGCCAGCATGGAAGACCTGCGCATGACGGTCGAGGCCGCGCGCATCACCATGATGACCCGCCGCTCCGCCCATGACGAGGTCCGGCGTGAGGGCGAGGCCCGCACCAAACGGTCACAGGAAGTCACCAAGGAACTCTCCGGCTGGAGCCACCGCCTGCAAACCGCCGAAGGGCGCAGCGCCGAACTGGTGGACCGCAAGCAGGACACCGAGGAAGAACTGCGCGAAGCCAGCGCCGCCCCCGAGGAAATCGCCGCCAAGCGCGAGGAACTCTCGGACGCCATCGACACCGCCGAATCCCGCCGCGCCCGCGCCGCAGATGCGCTGGCCCTGGCCGAAACCGCCCTGCGCAGCGCCGAACAGGCCGAGCGTGACGCCGAACGCGCCGCCTCCGAGGCCCGCGAAGCCCGCGCAAGGGCCGAGGCGCGCGCGGATGCCGCCCGCGAAACCGTCGCCTATGCCGCCGAACGCATTGCCGAGGATCAGGAGACGACGCCCGCGCAACTGCTGGAATCCCTCGGCGCC
>NCJR01000039.1 GCA_002282555.1 Rhodobacterales bacterium 34-62-10 | reverse complement strand
TCGGTTTTGCCATTTCTTGGTCTCCTTCAACTGCCCGATCTGTTGGGGCTCATTTGCTAGATTTAACTGTATCTCGTGTCTAAACACAACGAATAGTGGGTTATTACAAGACGAAAACGTGCCTGACATGGCATTTTTCGCGACCTCTACGTGATTTCGGGAACTTTAAAGGAAGGCTGTCTCCTCGAAACTTCGCAATTTCCGGCTGTGGATACGCGCAAGCGGCATATCCCGCAAGCGCTCCATTGCCCGAATGCCGATCATCAGATGGCGCGCGACCTGTGTTTTATAGAAGTCCGACGCCATACCCGGCAGTTTCAACTCGCCATGGAGTGGTTTGTCCGACACGCAAAGCAACGTGCCATAGGGCACACGGAAGCGGAACCCGTTCGCCGCGATCGTCGCACTTTCCATGTCCAACGCGACGGCACGACTTTGGCTCAAACGCTGCACCGGACCGGTCTGATCGCGTAATTCCCAGTTGCGGTTGTCAACCGAGGCGACAGTGCCCGTCCGCATGATCCGTTTGAGGTCGTAATCCTCAAGCTGGGTTTCCTCGGCGACGGCCTGCTGCAAGGCGATCTGGATTTCTGCCAGTGCAGGGATCGGTACCCAAACAGGCAGATCATCGTCCAGCACTTTGTCCTCGCGCAGATAGGCATGGGCGAGCACGAAATCCCCAAGGCTCTGGGAATTGCGCAATCCGGCACAATGACCGACCATGATCCATGCATGGGGGCGCAATACCGCGATATGATCGGTAGCGGTCTTGGCGTTCGACGGACCGACCCCGATGTTGACCAAGGTGATCCCGGACCCATCGGCGCGTTTAAGGTGATAGGCTGGCATCTGCGGCACTTTGTCGACAAGCGATAGCGGCGTATCAGGGTCGGTGATCTCGACATTCCCGGTGCTGACAAAACTGACATAGCCACGATCGGGATCGGCCAGCACCTTGCGGGCATAAGCCTCAAACTCCGAGACATAGAACTGGTAGTTGGTGAAAAGAACATGGTTCTGAAAATGGACCGGGTCCGTGGCGGTGTAATGCGCCAATCGCGCCAGTGAGTAATCGACGCGCTGCGCGGTAAAGGCGGCCAGCGGTTCGGTCCCATCCGGGGGCAGTTTGTAGGTCCCGTTGACGATATCATCGTTCATCGTGTTCAGGTCTGGCACATCAAAAACATCACGCAGGGTAAAGGTCGCGGCGCCTTCCTGCGGGACGGTCATGCCGGGATCGTTTGCCACAGCGAAATGCACCGGGATCGGTGTGTCCGACACGCGGATCTGCACCGCCACCTCATGGTTCTGGATCAGAAGACCGATCTGCTGTTCCAGATAATGCCGGAACAGGTCAGGCCGTGTGATTGTGGTCGCATGCGTGCCGGGGCGCGCGACATGGCCAAAGCTTAGGCGGCTGTCCACCTTGGCATGGCTGGTCGTGGCAATCCGTATTTCGGGATAAAAGGCGCGGTAGCGGCATCCGGGATGTCCCGTCTGCATCGTGTCCGAGAAGTTGTCGCAGAGAAAGCGGGTCGCCTGTTCGTAAAGAAGGGCAAGCCGCGCGACGGCAGCCTTCTGGTCGGTGAAGAACTCCGGTGCGGGCTGATCGGGTGACATCACCTGAAGGTCATTCTGGTTTGGCCGCATCGGGTGTCCTGTGTGAAGTGCCACCAATCAATGCGGTGGTTGCCGGACACGTTGACACTTCACCTTCACCGGATCAACCCGCTTACCTGACGCACCACAGGTCAGGCAGCGTCGAAATCCAGAACCAGCCGGTCACTGGTCGGGCGCGCCTGACAAGCCAGGGTGAAGCCCGCTTCAAGCTCCCAAGGCTCCAGCGAGTAGTTCACGGCCATTTCTGCACTGCCTTCGGCCACCTTGCAGCGACAGGTGCAGCACATGCCGCCCTTGCAGGAATAAGGCAGCTCCAGCCCCTGACGCTCGGCGGCGGCGACCACATTGTCATCACCCGCCTCGACCGTGAATTGCTTGCGCGTGCCGTCCAAGAGCACCTCGACGGTAACACCATGCGCCGCAGCAGCCTCGGCCGCAGCGGAACGGGGGGCGCGCTGCACTTCCCCCGCTTGGAAGAAGCGTTCGAAATGGACACGGTCCTTAGGGTTACCCTGCCCTTCCAGTGTGGCGGCCACGTCGTCAATCATGTCGCCCGGACCGCATAGGAAAATCCCATCAGCTCCAGCCAGATCGACAGCTCCCGCACGCGCCAACGCCGCGATCTTGTCGCCCGTGATCCGCCCGTTCAGCAATGCCACATCCTGCGGTTCACGGCTCAGAATATGGATCAGCGTGAAACGATCCACATAGCGGTCTTTCAACCCGTCCAGCGCCTCGCGGAACATGATCGACCCGGTATTGCGGTTGCCATAGATCAGCGTGACCTCGGCCCCGCGCGCCAGTGCATCCGCCGCCATCGCCACCATCGGCGTGACCCCCGACCCTGCGGCGATCAGGACAAGACGTTCCTCGGATGTGCAGGTGAAACGTCCCTCAGGCGGCATCACCTGAAGCCTCTGCCCAGCGGTGAGGGCTTGGGCAAAGCTGGAAAAGGCGCCCCCATCCACATGCTTGACCCCCACGGTCAGCGGCTTACCCGGCAGGCTCGCGATCGAATAGGAGCGGCGGATATCCTGCCCCTCCACAGTGGCCCGCAGGGTCAGATACTGACCCGGCACCCACGCGAAAGCATCGGTCAGGGCCTCAGGCACATCAAAGGAAATCGCCACGGAATCCGGTGTCTCGCGGCGCACCTCGCGGATGGTCAGGTCGTGGAACATGGGCATGGTCCTTTGTGTCGTCAGATGCATTTGAAATAGTCGAAGGGTTCGGCACAGGCGCAGCATCGGTAATGCGCCTTGCAAGCGGTCGATCCGAACTCGCTCAGCTTCTCGGTATCGGTGCTGCCGCATTTGGGGCAGGCCACCGTGACCTCACCGAACAGCGATCGGATCGAGCCCGAGGATTTGACGGGCGGGGCAATCCCGTATTCCCGCAGCTTTTCGCGCCCTTCATCGGTGATCCAGTCGGTTGTCCAAGGTGGCGTCAGCACACGCTCGATCCGTGCTTCAAAACCTGCTTCCCTTAACGCCGCTTCGACAGCCAGTTCAATCGCCAGCACTGCGGGACAGCCCGAATAGGTAGGTGTGACCCCGGCCACAGCTACGCCGTCTTCGACCCTGACCCAACGCAAGATGCCCAGATCAGCCACCGTCACGCAGGGCACCTCGGGGTCGGGGACAGCGGCTGCCGCCTCCCACGCTGCCTCTGCGCTGCCCTGCCAGCAGACAGTCACCAGCGGGCCCCGGGATGGGCGCGATGGACAACCTGCATTTCAGCCAGCAAATGGCCCAGCGTCTCGTTATGGATGCCTTGCCGCCCGCCGCGCTGCGCATAGGCGGCAGTCGGCTGCTCCAGCAGCGCTTCGGCAAAGACCTCGGCCACGGTGCGGTCCCATGTCGCGCGCAGATCGGCGCGCACCGGCAGGAGTCCTGCGGCCTCAGCCTCTTGTGCGGCATCCGAACTATCGAACAGCTCATCCACATAGATATGCAGCGCCTCAACCGCGTCGCGTATCCGCGCGGCACTTTCTTCGGTTCCGTCGCCAAGCCGGATCACCCATTCACCCGCGTGGCGGATGTGATAGGCCATTTCCTTCTCGGCCTTGCCCGCGACACCGCGCACCACCTCATCCGTGCTGTTCAGCGCTGCCAGCCAATAGGGGCGCATGAAAGCGGCAAAGTAGAATTGACGCAGCATTGTATGTGCGAAATCCTCATTCGGGCGTTCGACCAGCAGACAATTGCGATATTCCCGCTCGCCCCGCAGATAGGCCAGATCATCCTCGGACCGGCCCTTGCCTTCCAGCTTGCCCGCGTGGTCATAGAGCGTCCGCGCCGTGCCGATCAGGTCCAGCCCCATGTTGGGCATGGCAAGATCTTCTTCCAGCATGGGCGCATGACCGCACCATTCCGAAAGACGATGACCAAGGATCAGATGATCGTCGGCCAGTTCCAGCAGAGCGTCAAACACGGCCATCACATATGCCCCACTTCGTCCGGGATCTCGTAAAAGGTCGGATGGCGATAAATCTTGTCCGCTGTTGGTTCAAAATTCTCGGCCGTCTGATCAGGATCGGAGGCCGTGATCGCGGCTGATGGCACAACCCAGATCGAATTCCCCTCTCCACGGCGCGTATAGACATCCCGCGCCGCTTGCAGCGCCATCACCTCATCTGCGGCATGCAGACTGCCGACGTGTTTATGCGCCAGACCATTGCGCGGACGGATGAACACTTCCCAAAGCGGTGTTGTCGCGGTCATCGCCTTCTCCTTCATTGTTCTGAAAATACTCCGGGGGTCCGGGGGCAGCGCCCCCGGCCTGTCCGGTGTTTACTCGGCTGCGATCTTGCGCGCGCGGCGCTTCTCGGCATGGGCAAGGGCCGCCTCGCGCACCCAAGCGCCATCGTCCCAGGCTTTCTTGCGCGCTTTGATCCGGTCCTTGGCCATCGGGCCATGACCTTTGACCACGCGCCAGAACTCGTCCCAATCGATGGGGCCGTGATCGTAGCCGCCCTTTTCCTCGTTCCATGTCAGGTCTGGATCCGGGATCGTCAGGCCAAGGTATTCCGCCTGCGGCACAGTGGCGTCGATGAATTTCTGGCGCAACTCGTCATTGGTGAAGCGTTTGATCTTCCATGCCATCGACTGATCCGAATGCTGACTGTCCGCATCATGCGGACCGAACATCATCAGCGATGGCCACCACCAACGGTTCAGGCTGTCCTGCGCCATCACCTTTTGTTCGGGCGTGCCCTGCGCCAGCGTCATCACGATTTCGTAACCTTGACGCTGGTGAAAGCTCTCTTCCTTGCAGACGCGGATCATCGCGCGGGCATAGGGGCCAAAGGAACAACGGCAGAGCGGGATCTGGTTCATGATCGCCGCGCCATCGACCAGCCAGCCGATCGTGCCCATATCCGCCCAGCTCAGGGTCGGGTAATTGAAGATCGACGAATACTTGGCCTTGCCCGACAGCAGTTCCTCGGTCATTTCCTCGCGGCTGACGCCAAGCGTCTCGGCGGCCGAGTAGAGGTAGAGGCCGTGCCCACCTTCATCCTGTACCTTGGCCAGCAGCGCCGCCTTGCGCCGCAGGCTGGGCGCACGGGTGATCCAATTGCCTTCGGGCAGCATCCCCACGATCTCGGAATGGGCGTGCTGGCCGATCTGACGGACCAGCGTCCGGCGATAGCCTTCGGGCATCTCGTCCTTGGGTTCGATCTTTTCCTCGGCGTCGATGCGCTTTTGAAAGCGGGCCAGGAATTCCGGCGTTTCCTCGGTCCGGTTGTCGGCTCCGATCAGTCCTTGTGAATACATGGAAGGCTCCTCCGTTCGCTTCACATGTTATAAGTTACAAAAAAGGAATCTCAAAGCATTTTTTGTAACACTTGCTTTCCGCATGAGGCAGACACATCTATCGCGCATGGAAAAAACACTTTTATCCTTTGGACATGGCTATTCCGCGCGGTCGCTGGCACGGCGGTTGATTCCGCAGGGCTGGACCGTGCTGGGCACCACGCGCAACCCAGACAAGGCCCGCGCTTTGAAAGCCGAAGGGGTAACCCCGATTCTGTGGCCGAATGGTGATCTGCGCGGGGCTATCTTGAAGGCGTCTCACATCCTGAGTTCTGCCGGACCCGAGGCTGAGGGTGATCCGGTTCTTTCACTGCTGCGGGATCAGATCGCGCGTGCCGCGCCGCGCTTGGCGTGGGTCGGCTATCTGTCCACAACAGGCGTTTACGGCGATCATGATGGTGATTGGGTGGATGAAGATACGCCGCTCACCCCATCCACGCGTCGCGGACAGATGCGGCTGGAGGCGGAGGCGGCGTGGCAATCCATTCCCGGTCTGCCCCTGCATATTTTCCGCCTTGCCGGAATTTACGGCCCCGGTCGTGGACCGTTCGAAAAGGTTCGCAACGGCACGGCGCGACGGATCATCAAGCCCGGTCAGGTTTTCAGCCGGATCCACGTGGATGACATCGCGCAGGTACTGGAAGCGTCGATCAACCACCCCAATCCAGGGCGCGCCTATAATCTGTGTGATGACGATCCAGCACCACCCCAAGACGTGATCGGCTATGCCGCCGAACTGCTGGGGCTGCCACTGCCACCCGAAGTACCCTTTGACCAAGCGGATCTGACCCCGATGGCACGCAGTTTTTATGCGGAAAGCAAACGAGTGCGAAACGAGCGGATCAAGTCTGAACTTGGTGTGACACTGATACATCCTGATTATCGCCATGGCCTGCGGGCCCTTCTCGCCGAGGAAACAGCGTGAACTCGCTTTCACCCCTTACGCCAGCACCTGATGATACTGTATCCGAGCTTCCGCTATCGCTGACAGCGTTGCTTGCGTCCATCCGCCCCCATGATCACGAGGAGGCGGTGTCGCTGGGCGATATTCTTACACGGATCGGACAGCGATCTTTTGCCGCGACATTGCTGGTCATCGGCCTTTTGATGGTCTCGCCACTGTCAGCGGTTCCGTTTCTGCCGTCGCTGATCACGATCGTGATCCTGTTGATTGCAGGGCAAGCCATCATCGGTCGGCACCACCTCTGGTTGCCAGACTTCTTGACGCGGCGCAGGATATCAGCTGACAAACTGCGCCGCGCGTTGGATACACTAGTGCGCCCGGCGGCCTGGATCGACCGCCATCGCAGCGGGCGTTGGGTGATCCTGACGCAATGGCCGATCTCCTCACTGGCCTATACGGTGATCATCGTGGTT
Source organism: Rhodobacterales bacterium 34-62-10 (assembly GCA_002282555.1). Lineage (GTDB taxonomy): Bacteria > Pseudomonadota > Alphaproteobacteria > Rhodobacterales > Rhodobacteraceae > Seohaeicola. Next base: position 4,350 of record NCJR01000039.1, on the reverse strand, counting down.
GCGCTGACTTGGCCGCCGCTGTCATTGGTGCCTTTCTCGACAACACTCAGCGCAGTGGGAATGTCGCTGCTGGCAGCCGGACAGACCCTCAAGGATGGTGTGTTTGTTCTGTTAGGCTATGTCTATCTGGGGCTGCTGGTGACAGGGGTCAGTTTCGCGGTCGCAGGGATCCTTTGAACGGGTTCAAACCCGCCGCGCCAACACCTCGACACCCAGAACCTGAAGGACTTTTGTCTCGATATCGGCGGCATTCAGCCCGGCCGTGGCATACATATCCTCGGGGCTGGAGTGGTCGATGAAGGTATCCGGCAAAACCATCGTCCGGAAGCGCAGGCCCCTGTCGAAAACCCCCTCATCCGACAAAAGCTGTGCCACGTGGCTGCCGAAGCCACCCACGGCACCTTCCTCGATGGTGATCAATGCCTCGTGGTTCGCCGCCAATTGCAGGATCAGGTCGCGGTCCAGCGGCTTGGCGAACCGGGCATCGGCCACGGTGGGCGTGATGCCGCGCGCAGCCAATCCTTCGCAGGCGGTCATTACTTCGGACAAGCGAGTGCCGAAGGACAGGATCGCCACGCGCTTTCCCTGCTGGATCATACGGCCCTTGCCGATTTCCAACGGCGCGCCGCGTTCAGGCATGGTGACGCCCGTACCATCACCGCGCGGAAAGCGGAAGGCGATCGGACCATCATCATGCGCGGCGGCAGTCGCCACCATATGAACCAGTTCCGCCTCATCAGCCGCAGCCATCACGACAAAACCGGGCAGGTTGGCAAGGAAGGCCACGTCAAAGGCACCGGCATGTGTCGCACCGTCCGCCCCCACCAGACCGGCACGGTCAATGGCAAAGCGCACCGGCAGGCGTTGGATCGCCACGTCATGCACAACCTGATCGTAACCGCGTTGCAGAAACGTCGAATACATCGCGCAGAACGGCCGCATTCCGCCCGCCGCCAATGCCGCCGAGAATGTCACACCGTGCTGTTCCGCGATGCCCACATCAAAGCAGCGCGAAGGGTAGCGTTCCGCGAACAGGTTCAACCCGGTACCGTCAGGCATGGCCGCTGTGACCGCACAGATCCGGCTGTCGCGCGACGCTTCATCCAGCAAGGCGCGGGCAAAGACCGAGGTATAGCTGGGCGCATTTGACGGCGTCTTTTTTTGAATACCCGTCAATACATCGAATTTTGCTGTAGCGTGTCCCTTGTCGCGGGCAGCTTCGGCGGGCGCATATCCTTTGCCTTTCTTGGTTATCACATGGATCAGCATCGGCCCGGTCGCACGCGCCTTGACGGTGCGCAGCACGGGCAACAACTGGTCAAGATCATGGCCATCGATAGGCCCGACATAGGAAAAGCCCAGCGCCTCGAACAAAGTGCCGCCGACCGCGAAACCTTTGAGCAGGTCTTTTGCGCGCTTCGCCCCATCCCGGAACGGCGGCGGCAGCAGGCTGACCGCGCCCTTGGCCGCGGCCTTGAATTCCTGAAACGGATCTCCGGCATAAAGACGGCTGAGATAGGACGAGAGAGCGCCGACAGGCGGGGCAATCGACATCTCGTTATCGTTCAGGATCACGAAAAGACGCTTTTGCAGATGGCCTGCGTTGTTCATCGCTTCAAACGCCATGCCTGCCGACATCGAACCGTCACCGATCACGGCAATCGCATCGCCCAGACCGCTCTCGATACTGCCGCCCAGATCGCGCGCCACCGAAAACCCAAGTGCAGCACTGATCGAGGTAGAGCTATGCGCCGCCCCAAAGGGATCATAGGGAGATTCGCTGCGTTTGGTGAAACCGCTCAACCCGTCCTTCTGTCGCAAGGTGCGGATGCGGTCACGCCGCCCGGTCAGGATCTTGTGGGGATAGCATTGGTGCCCCACGTCCCAGATCAGCTTGTCGCGCGGCGTGTCGAAGACTGCATGAAGTGCGACGGTCAGTTCAACGACACCCAACCCGGCACCCAGATGGCCGCCTGTCACAGACACCGCTGAAACCGTCTCGGCTCGCAATTCATCTGCAAGCTGTCGCAACTCGGCATCGGAAAACCGCTTGAGGTCGGCCGGGGTCTGGACCTTGTCCAGAAGCGGGGTCTTGGGTCGGTCAGTCATCAGTGACCCCTCCGGGGGCGTATCGTCTTAGCTGTCGCGCGAGATAACGAAGCGCGCCGCATCCCGCAAGTTTTCCGCGTCGGAACCGTAGGGGGCAAGCGCATCTATCGCTTCATTCACCAGCGCCCGCGCCCGCTCCTGTGCGCCAACCAAACCCAGAAGCGAGACAAAGGTTGCCTTGCCCGCCTCCGCGTCCTTGTTCAAACGTTTGCCAGCGGTGCTTTCATCGCCGGTCACGTCAAGGATGTCGTCGGCGATCTGGAAGGCAAGCCCAAGCGCCTGCGCATACTGCCGCAGTGGGGTAGTGTCGGCGCGCGCCATCACGGGGCCGGCCATGGCGGACCAGCGGATCAAGGCACCCGTCTTGCCGTCCTGCAGGGCGATGATCTGATCCAGCGTCAAGGGGTTGGTGGCGGTCTCGGCCGCGATATCCAGCGCTTGCCCCAAAACCATGCCCTGCGCGCCAGCCGCCTGCGCCATGGTCAGGACCAGATCGGCCCGCACGCCTGCATCCGGGTGGCAGTCGGCCCGCGCAAGACATTCGAACGCAAGCGTTTGCAGCGCGTCCCCCGTCAGAACCGCCGTGCCCTCATCCCATTTCACATGAACGGTGGGGCGGCCACGGCGCAGATCATCGTCATCCATGCAGGGCAGGTCGTCATGCACAAGGCTGTAGGCATGGATCATCTCGATCGCTGCCGCTGGCCAGATCGCTTGGCGCGGTTCGACACCGTGCAAACGCGCGCCTTCCATGACCAGAAACGCGCGCAACCTTTTGCCGCCCTGACAGGTATAGCGCATCGCCTCGGCAATCGGTCCTTTCAGCGAGGACATCACATCATCCAGATGCGCCTGCACCTCTGACGCCACCTCATCCAGTCTGGCACGGAACACTTACAGACCTTCGACGGGCTTCACGGCCACCGGCTGGCCTTCGCCATCCAGCGTGATCGAGGCAACCTTTTCTTCAGCTTCCTTGAGCTTGGCCTCACAGCGCTTTTTCAATTCGGCACCGCGCTGGTAAAGGTTGATAGACTGCTCAAGAGCGGCATCGCCCCGCTCCAACTGGCCAACAACGGTCTCCAGTTCTTTCATCGCTTCCTCGAAGCTCATTTCAGATACGGGCCTGTCGGTCATGCCGTCCTCTTGCGATAGGGTGTTGCGACCATAGCCGCGCACGAACCAAGGTTCAACAGGTCAGCCAATCGGGTCACCAGAGCCATTGACCACATGAAGGTGCCTGCGCATGGTCGCAACATGGACATCGTGACGCCTAGGGCCCAGCAATACCCAGAACAGGCCGCCACAGCACTGGCACGCCTGCAAACGCTCGTGGCGTCTGATCCTGCGCTGAACGGGGCCAAGATTGAAAACATGTTGCGTCTTGTTCCGGGTCGCAGGGCGATCATCGCCGGGTGGCTCAAGGACAAGCCTGCCGTCTTTCGCGTCTCTCTTCATCCCGAAGAAACCGCATCTTTTTTGCGGGAATGGCAGGAATTGCAACGCGCATCCACTTACATGAACAGCGGCAAGTCGCAGATCGCCGCGCCCATGACGCTTGGCGCGGGGGCTGAGGTACTGGTCGTGCAGCGGGCACAGGGTCATCAGATGCTAGACTTTATCACGCGGCTGACCCCGCCCGACCGGATCGCACAGGTTACCGAAGCGACAACCTGGCTGGCGCGATATCAGGCACCGACTCTGGAAACGTCGCCCACAGGCTGGAAGAAATGGTTCAGCCGCGCTCAGGCCGCACTTGCCACCCAGACCCACCCTGAATTGCTTGAGGTTGAACAAAGGGTCCTACGGCGCATGAAAACACTGGGCCGAAACCTTGAGGCGACAGGGGCATGGCGAACCGCAATCGGACATGGCGACTTCCATCCGAATAACCTGATGGTCGGCCCGGATAAGGTGTTGCGCGGGATCGACCTTGGCGGATCGGGCCGCATCCCCATCTACAAGGACATGGCGCGCTTTCTGACGCATCTATCGCGGCGCGGCGTGACCATTTCGGGCACAAGACGGTTCGGCGTCGATGCAGCTACTTATGATGCCTTTGTCGCGGCCTGCAATCTGGATGAGGTCGAAGCCACTCTCTGTCTGCCGTTCATGATATGCTTCGAGACGCTGATCCGCGTCGAACATCCCGCGATGCCAGCACGCCGCGTCGCGCATGGGGTGAAATTGGCCAAATCCCTTTTGGCCGACCTGCGCCGCCTCGATTGAAACGGCGGGGCC
>NCJR01000038.1 GCA_002282555.1 Rhodobacterales bacterium 34-62-10 | reverse complement strand
CGGTCCTTGCCGGCGGTGCAATGGAACAATACCGTTCCACTAGGCGCTTCGGCTATGGCTGTCAGAATGTCTCGAATCTGCGGCTGCCGCCGCGCCAATGTTTGGGCGTAGAATGCGGGCAGCGGATTCCTTTCGTTGGCGTTTCCTTGGAGATCCGTTGGGGACAAGGCGTCGAAAAGCGGCAAGTGCAGGTATTCAATCTCGTTCAGCCCTTCGAAGGGGTTCGGCTGACATTCTGCTTCATGTGAAGCACGCAAATCGATCACCGTGCGCAGGCCAGTTTCCAGAAGGATATCCAGATCCTCACCTGTCAGTCTATGGGGCGAGTCTGCCCTGAGAACCCTGCGCATTTGAGTGAGGCCGCGGCGCTCACTCAATCGATAGCCTCCGAGGTCACGGATGTTAAATGCGCCTTCAACGGCGATATGGCGAGCGTCGTCTTCTGGTCTCATCATTTGCCTCAAGCGAACCCGCGCAGCTTTTCGTCGCTCATCCGCGCGAGAGTTTCCTGTTCTGGCGATAAGGGCACAAAGACGACGCTCAATTCAGAACTGGTTAGGTCGCAGATTGCAAACCCCGTACCTGAGAGAATTGTCATTCCGTCCTGTTCCAGAAGATCGATTGTGGCGTGCAGCCCGTTGGAGACGATGACAGGGATCCCGTTCCAAAAGGTGACACGGTTGTGATGCACATGCCCACAGAGTATCGCGGCGATCTTGTGTCCCTTTAGCGTGGCGGCAAGCCGCGCCGTCTCTGCCTCTGACAAGCTTTCCCAGATCAGCGTCTCACCTATCTGCGGGCGCGGAGGATGGTGGCAGAGGATGAGCTTTGGCAGGTCCTGATGCGCTCTAAGTGCTGTCTCCAAAGCCTCGAACTGCGCGTTGCCAATGGCGCCGCCGACACGCCCCGGCACGGAACTATCCAGCGTGATGATATGCACTCCGTCGATCACCATCTGCGCGAACAGAGGGGCGTCCGGCGCGCCACTGCCCCCAAAGACAGAGCGAAAATTCGCGCGGTCGTCATGATTGCCAAGCGACATGACGATCGGCATCTGCAGGGGGACAAGGGCGGTCTTGAGATGCGCATAGCTGGCCTTTTTGCCATGATTGGCCAGATCGCCCGAGATCGCGACGAAGTCCACACCGGGCTTCAGCGCCTTGATCTTGCTGACGGCACGATCCAGCGCCGCAGCGGTATCCGCATGCAGCAGTGGGTCGTCCATACCGGGCACGGACAAGTGCAGATCGGTCAGGTGGATGAAACGGGTCATGGGGTCAATCCTCAAGTCTTGCGGCGGATAGCAGCGCCTGCGTATAGGCATGGCGCGGTGCGGAAATGACGGTTGGCACCGGGCCTTCCTCCAGAACTTCGCCATGGCGCATCACGATCATGCGGTCGCAGATGCTGGAGATCACGGCCAGGTCATGGCTGATGAACATGATGGCCAAGCCCAGTTCGTCCTGCAAATCCATGAGCAGGTTCAGGATCTGGGCTTGCACTGAGACGTCCAGCGCCGAAACTGCCTCGTCCGCGACGAGCAGGCGGGGCCGCATTACGATAGCGCGGGCAATCGCGATGCGCTGCCGCTGTCCGCCCGAAAATTCATGTGGAAAACGTTTGGCATAGTCGGGGCGCAAGCCCACCTGCTCCAGAACCTCGGCGACCCGCGCGGGGTGTTCGGACAGCGGCACGGATTGGGCGCGCAGGGGTTCGGCGATGGACCAGCCGACGGTGCGGCGCGGATCGAGTGAGCCGTTCGGGTCCTGAAACACCATTTGGAAACCGCGCCTTGCAATGCGAAACGCAGCAGGCGTGAGGCGTGCCAGATCGTACCCGTCGAAGCGGACGACGCCCTCATCTGGCTGCTCGAACCCCATCACCAGCCGCGCCAGCGTGGATTTGCCCGAGCCGCTTTCGCCCACGATCCCAAGTGTTTCGCCAATGCCTATGGAAAAGCTGATGCCTTTGACGGCTGTCAGAACCGGGGCCTCACCGAAAAGCGTGGTGCGGGGCAGCCGGTAGCGCCGGGTGACCTGTTCCACCGACAGGATCGGGTGGGCGGTGCCTTGAGTTTGGCTCATGACTGACCCCCGGCGCCATCTGCGGTTTGCCGGTGACATGCAGCAGTGCCCGTCGCGGTGTGTATCAGGGCGGGCCGCTCTGTGGCGCAATGGGCCATTTCCACAGGGCACCGCCCGGCAAAGCGGCAGCCGCGTGGCAAGTCTTGCGGCGGCGGCACAGAGCCGGGGATGGTAGGCAGCCTGCGCTTGCCATGGGTCGACAAGATGGGGGCCCAAAGCTTGGGCCGGGCCGCCAGCAGCCCCTTGGTATAGGGATGGTGCGGGGCCTGCATGATGGCGCGCGTTGGCCCCGTTTCCATGATATCGCCACCATACATGACGATGATGCGTTCGGTCGTGCGCGAGACGGCGGCCAGATCATGACTGATGAACAGCAGGGCCATGTTGCGTTCGCGCGACAGCCTGACCAAGAGATCGGTGATCCGCAGCGCCACTTCCGCATCCAGTGCCGAGGTGGGTTCATCCGCGATAAGCAGCGCCGGATCACAGGCCAGCGCCAGAGCGATCAGCACCCGTTGCCGTTGCCCGCCCGATAATTGATGCGGGTATTGCGACAACCGACGTTCCGGATCGGTTATCCCCGTCTCCTCAAAAAGGGACAGAGCGCGGGCGCGCGCTTGCTCCCGCGTGTAGCCCTGATGCCGGATTAGCGGGGCTGCGACTGTATCGCCGACCCGTCGCAGCGGATTCAGCGCGCTCATGGGTTCTTGAAAGACCATAGACAGCCGCCGCGCGCGGAGGTGCCGCCAGTCGGCCTCGACAGCGTTCGTCATGTCCCGACCCTCGACGCTGATCGCTCCGCCGACGGTCAATTGGTCTGATACCATGCCCATCATGGACAGCGCCAGCAGGGTCTTGCCCGACCCGGATTCGCCCACGATTCCAACACGTTCGCCAGCAGCGAGGGACAAGCTGGTTTTGCGCAGCAGGGGCCCCGCTGGACCGTCGACATGAATATCGGTCAGATCAATCATGTGACCGCCTTTGGCCCAGCCGTGGATCGGAAAGATCGCGCAGGCCGTCACCCAGCAGGCCGAAACCAAGCACCGCGATAAAGATGCACAGGCCCGGCCAGATCGCCAGTTGCGGCGCAAGATACATCAGCGTTTGCGCCTCGGACAGCATCCGCCCCCAGGATGGGGCGGGGGGCTGTGCGCCAAGGCCCAGATAAGATAGCGCCGCCTCGGTCAGGATCGCGACGGCGAACTCTATGGTCGCCTGAACGATGACCGGGGCCGCGATATTGGGCAGGATATGATCGCGGCTGATGGCAAACCTGTTCATCCCGGCCGCCCGTGCCGCATAGACGTAGTCGCGGTGCCAGACTTGCCGGGCCGCAGCGCGTGCCACGCGCGCGAAGGTGGGGATGTTGATGAAGGCAATCGCCACGACGACAACCGTCAGCGAAGGGCCGAAGGCTGCCGCCAGCATGATCGCGAATAGGAGGGTCGGAAAGGCAAAGCCAAGGTCGGACAGGCGCATGATCGCCTCTTCGGTCCAGCCGCCGCGCGCCGCTGCAACCATGCCCAATATGGTGCCCAGCACGGCACCGATACTGACGGCCAGCAGCGCAACCATCATGGAATTGCCTGCTGCCACCATGAGTTGCGAAACAAGATCCCGCCCCAGCTGATCAGTCCCGAGCCAATGCGCGGGCGAGGGGGGGGCGAATTTGTTGGGAATATCCATCGCGGCATAAGGATGCGGCGTCCAGATGACAGACAACATGGCGGCTGCGACGACCAGCGCCACCAACACGCCGCCGATCAAAAGGTTCACGGGCAGTCGTCTCATGCCCGGCCCTCGCGCAGGCGCGGGTCAATCAGCACATAGGCGATATCGACGATGAAATTGGCTGTCACCACAAAGACCGAGAACAGCATCACAAGCGCCTGGACCGTGATCAGATCGCGGTTCCCGATGGACTGGAACAAAAGACGCCCCAAACCGGGAAGGTAAAAGACATTCTCGATCACAATCGTCCCCGTTACCAACGAGGCGAATTGCAGCCCGACAATCGTGACGATCGGGACCAAGGCATTCGGAAGCACGTGCCCCCACAGGACACGGCGCGGCGAGAAGCCGGTCGCCTGCGCGGTGCGGACGAAATCCTGCCGCATCACTTCTAGCGCGGCCGAGCGCGTGACCCGTGCCAGCACTGCCGCCTGCACAAGCGCCAGGGCAACCGTTGGCAGCACCAGCGCGCGCAGCGCCGCCATAGGGTCATCCCATCCGGGAAAGCCACCGGGCGGTAGCCATTGCAGTTTCACTGCGAAAAGCAGCACCAGCAGCATGGAAAGCCAGAAGGCCGGGATCGCGATACCCATCTGACTGAACAGCATGATGGCCCAATCCCCGCTGCGCCCATGGCGCGCCGCCGCCGAGATGCCGAGAAAAAGTGCCGTCGCGATTGTGACGATCGTTCCCGCTATGGCCAGTGCAAAGGTCAGGGGCAACCTCTCGCCTACCAGTTCGGCGACCGGCACGCCGAAGGAGTAGCTGACGCCGAAATCGCCCTGCAAGGCCGCTATCGCCCAACGCAGGTAGCGCAAGACGACCGGATCATTCAGGCCTAGCCTCTCTCGCAGGGCGGCGCGCGCGTCTTCGGTCGCATCGATGCCAAGAATGGTCAGTGCCGGATCACCCGGCAGAACGTTCATGACAGTGAAAACGATGATCGAGACCACGAACAGCGTCAGCAGAAACCCGGCCGCGCGCCGGACGATAAAATAGGTCATTCAGGTTTGTCCGTCATGCCTCGGGCGGCAAGGGTGCCGCCCGCAGTAAGATCATGCGTTCTATTTGGCGCGGGTCCGCGAAGTCACTCTGCCCAGTAAAGCTTGGCGAAAGGTTCGAATAGAACCGGAGCCGACGTCCAGTACCCGCGCAAATCCTTGTCATAGACTCCCAGTTGCGGAAGCTGGAACAAGAACCCATGCACGGCTTCTTCGGCCAGCCAGGTCTGCGCCTCTTTCTCCAATGCAATGCGGGCGGCAGGATCGCTTTCGGTGCTGATCTGCTGCCAGAGCGCGTCGAACGTGTCGTTCTGGAAGCCATAGAAGTAGTCTTTCCCTTTTGCGAAATTGCCCAGGTCGTTTGGACTGGTATGCGCAATGATCGTCATGTCGTAGTTGAGTTTCTTGAAGACCTCATCCAGCCAGAACCCCCATTCGACATTCTCGACGCGTGCGTCGATACCCGCTTCGGTCAGTTGTGCCTGAATGATTTCTGCCGAGCGTGTCGCATAAGGGAAGGGTGGTACCCGAATGGTCATCGTGCTGCCTGCGACACCTGCGGCTTCGAACATCTGGGTTGCCTGTGCCGTATCATGGGGATACCGCGCCGTCAGGTCCACATAAGCCGGGCCATGCGGGGGATAGAAGCTGCCGATAGGTGTGGCACGGCCGTACATCGCGCCGTCGATGATCTCCGACCGGTCGATGGCATGGCTGATGGCACGGCGTACTTCGATGTTGTCGAATGGCGCCTTCGAATTGTTGATGGCCAGAATGACTTCGCCCTCTGTGCTGCCGACCTCGACAGTGAAACGTGGGTCTGCTTCGAACTGGGGCAAAAGCTCAGGCGCAGGAAAGCCGGGGAACGCGTCAAGTTCCCCCGACAGCAGCGCGGCCGACGCCGCAGCGGGATCCGAAATGAACCGGATCTCAATCCGTTCCATCGCAGCCTCGGCGGTGTTGCGATGGTCCGTATTCTTTACAAGCACAAGGCGGTCGCCGCGGGTCCAGTTTTCGAATTTGTATGCCCCGGTACCGATGGGATTGGTTTTGAGTGAGTCCACGCTCTCTTTTGCCACGATCGACGCGTCGCCCTGAGCAATGCTGAACAAGAAGAACGCATCGCGGTTCTTCAGTTTGATCTCGACGGTCGCAGGATCAATCACTGTTACGTTCTCAATCGGGGCAAAGACCCCCTTGGATGGGTTCTCGCTGCCCTCTGCCATCGCGCGGTCGAAGGAGAACTTCACATCCTCAGCGTCGAACGAGGTACCATCGTGAAAGGTCACGCCCTGCGCCAGTTTGAACGTATAAGTCCGACCATCGGGCGAGATGGTCCAGTTTTCGGCAAGGGCAGGGATCACCTCACCAGCTTCGTTCACGGTTGTCAGCGATTCCAGCACATTGGCAGAGATGATCGCATCGATGGACGCTGTCGCATCCGAGGTTGGGTCGAGGGATGTAGGCTCCTGTTGAAACCCCAAGGAAACTTCCGATTTCGCTAGTGCGGGTTCGGCAAAGGCAGTGCCCAGCGCAGCTACACATACGAAACCGAGCAACCGTTTTTTTGTCACAAGCATAGCAACCTCCAAGAACATTTGCCCGACTGCTATTCTCTTGGTGTGACACTGATGTGTAGGACTGCAACAAATGCATCCTGATCGCCAGTTGAACGCTGCTTGCGCATCCTCAAACGCAGACTGTGGTCTTGAGTTCGGCGTTGGTTTTGCAAGAAGATCAAAATTGCGCAGGTTTTTAGGGGTGGTTCGACCCGCAGCCCGCGCAGCAGATAGGGGTAGGTCTTGTGCCTGCGTCCCGGTTTTCAGGTGTTGGGTTTCTGGTAGATCGGTTTTTCGCAGGTTCTCTCGGATCGATGGCGTTTACCTGCTCACCCCATCAGACAGCTATGACTGTGATTGTGGTATTGCGGCTTGATGGCCTGACCCATGCTACGATTGACTTCGTGTCATTGCGTTGACGTGTCGTCCATCAGCATCCGGCAAACCCGGCGTGGCTCATACTCAGCCGGATGCGGCCTTCTCAGCCACTGTACAGGCCGGCAACCTTTGCTCGCAAGGTCACCAAGGCCAAGACCGTGTCGATGGTGGGGGTTGGCGTGTCCGTCACGCGCCCAAGTTCCCGCACGGATCCCAGGAGCGCATCGATTTCCATGGGCCGCCCGGCATCCAGATCCTGCAGCATTGAGGTTCGGTGTGCGCCGACCGCAGCACCACCGTCGATGCGGCGGTCCACGTCGATGGGGAATTTGACGCCAAGCTTTTCGGCGATCTCCTGCGCCTCCAGCATCATGCCGCGCGCCACGGCGCGGGTGCCGGGGTCGGTGCACAGTACATCCAGCGTGGCATGGGTCAGGGCCGAAATCGGATTGAAGCTGAGGTTGCCCCAGAGTTTCACCCAGATTTCATCGCGCAGGCGAGGGCGAACAGGTGCTTTCAGCCCGGCCTTTGCCAATGCGTCCGACAGGCGGGTGGCCCGCTCGGATTTCGACCCGTCAGGTTCACCCAGAGAGAAGCGGTTCCCCTCGATATGCTTGACAACCCCCGGCGCGATCACCTCGGCCGCCGGATACACCACGCAGCCCAGCACACGATCAGGGCCAAAGCCATTCCATTGCGCATCATTCGGATCGACTGTTGCCAGCCGGGTGCCCTCCAGCGGGCCGCCGATCTTGTGGAAATACCACCATGGCACGCCGTTCACTCCGGATACGATTGTGGTGTCTGGGCCGATGAGCGGCTGCATGCGACTGACCACAGGAGGGACAGAATGAGCCTTGAGGGTCACGATGACATAGTCCTGATGCCCGAGGGCGGCAGGGTCATCCGATGCGTTCACCTTGTAGGTTTTCGTCTCGCCTTCCTCGATCAGCGTCAGGCCATTGGCCTGCATCGCCGCCAAGTGGGGGCCGCGCGCGACAAGGCTGACATCGGCCCCGGCCTCGGCAAGCTTTGCGCCCATGTAGCCTCCGATGGAGCCTGCGCCGAAGATGCAGATTTTCATGCCTTTTCCACCAGCCCCAGTTTTTCGGCCAAGCCGATCCGTTGCAGCTTGCCTGTTGCCCCTTTCGGGATCTCGGTCAGGATCACCACTTTGCGCGGCACCTTGAATGCCGCAAGCTGGGTGCTGGCAAAGTCGCGGATCTCGCTCTCGGTTGCCTCCATGCCTTCTTTCAGAACGACGGCTGCTGCCACCTCTTCCCCCAGTTTTGCGTGTGGCACAGCGAAGGTTACGACCTGTGCCACGGCCGGATGCGCGGAAAGCACGCCGTCCACTTCCAGTGGTGAGACTTTTTCGCCGCCGCGGTTGATGATTTCCTTCAACCGACCTGTCAGGGTCAGATAGCCCTGCGGGTCCAACTGGCCCTGGTCTCCCGTCCGGAACCACCGCCGCCCCTCGGCCTCAAAAAAGTTCTTGGCGTTGGCTTCCGGGTTGCCCTCGTATCCGGGCGTGACATTGGGGCCGGAAATCACGATCTCGCCCACGCCGTCGATCAGGCGGTTCTCGACCTCGTGGGCGACGCGGAGCAAGGGGCCTGCCGCAACGCCGACTGATCCGGGTTTCTGCGCGCCGGGCCGCAGCGGGTTTGACGCCATCTGATGCGCGGCCTCGGTCATGCCATACGCTTCGATCACCGGGGCCTTGAAGGTTTCGGCCAGCGCTTCCATCACAGGGCCGGGCAACGAGGCCGAGGACGACCGCAGGAAGCGCAGCGGCACCTTGGTGATCGTTTCAGCATTGCGTCCCGCGCGGGCAAGGATTGCCTGATGCATGGTCGGAACGGCTGTGTACCATGTCGGGCGCGCCTCCTCCATCCAGCCGAAGAATTTCAGCGCGTCGAAACCGGGCGCGCACCAGACCGAACCACCAGACGCGAGGCTGGCAGAAACGGCGGCGATCAACCCGTGGATATGGAACAGCGGCATCGCGTTCATGCAGCGATCGGCGGGTGTCAGCGCCAGCGAGGTGCCGATATGACGTGCCGAGGCCGCGATATTGGATTGCAGAAGGGGCACAATCTTGGGCCGCGAGGTGGTCCCCGATGTGTGCAGGATCAGCGCCACGTCATCCGCGTCCGGATGTTTCGTGTCGGCTGTGCCCGCCGAGGTTTCCGCCGTCAGCGTAAAACGCCCGGCGGGTTGGGTTCTTTCAATCGAGAGGCGGATAATCGCCAAACCCTGCGCCACCGCTGCGGCATGCGCGGGACCAGTTTCATCCTCGCTGAGAATGATCGCCTTGGCCTTGAGATCGTCGAGATAAAACGTGAACTCATCCTGCCTGTAGGCGGGGTTCAGCGGGCAAGTCGTGGCGACAGCTGCCACGCTGACAAACGCCACAGCCATTTCTGGTCCGTTCGGTAGCACGATTGCCACGCGATCATGACGTCCGACGCCCGCTTTATGGAGCGCGTCTGCGACATGGGCGCATTGATCAGCCAAGCCTGCATAGCTGAGCCACTCTCGACCCGGTGCCCCGATTGCCGGGGTATTTCCATCCTGTGCGCCGATCAGCGCTGCCAGTGTATCCGTCATGGTGATCCCCCCTCCAGTCGACACCCACCCCTCCTCGGGCAGGTGACGCCATGATGCGAAGCCCCCGCAGGTGAAGCCTTGCGTCAACGTTTGCAAGACCCAACCAAGCAGATTGGTCCAAGTCAACCCCGTTCATGAAATGCAAGCTGCGCATCGTCTCCAGATAAAGGCGTGGCCTGTGGCAAGGCCAATCATCCTTGCTGTGAGACATGCGCATGACGGCCAAGCCTTCCGGCCATTTCCGGAACACATCGGCGTTCTTTTGCGATGAAACCGGGCGCGTGGCGCTGCGCGCGCCCGGTCGTGTTGCAGGTCAGATCGTGCCCGCTGCCATTTCACGCGCGATGTGATCGGCCTGCCGGATTGCCAGCGCCACGATGGTCAGCGTCGGGTTTTCCGCAGCCCCGGTGGTGAATTGCGAACCGTCCGAGATGAACAGGTTCGCAATGTCATGGGTCTGACCCCATTTGTTGCAAACGCCATCCTCGGGCCGTTCCGACATGCGGTTGGTGCCCAAGTTGTGCGTGGACGGATAGGGCGGGGTCGGGAAGGACCGGGTCGCCCCCACCGCATCGTAGATCGCCATCCCCTGCTGACAGGCGTGGTTGCGCATCGCGATATCATTGGGGTGATCGTCGAAATGCACGTTGGCCACTGGCAGGCCCCACTGGTCCTTGGTGTCGGACAGGGTGATGCGGTTGGTGGCTTGCGGCATGTCCTCGCCCACGATCCACATCCCGGCCATGTTCTCGTAGTGATCAAGCGCGGTGGTAAAGCCGCGCCCCCAGCCGCCGGGGTTGAGGAAGGCCGCCATGAAGGGCAGGCCCAGCGCCAGCGTCTCAAGCTCGTAGCCGCCGACGAAACCGCGCGACGGATCGTGTCGCGACTCGTCCTGCACGATCCCGGCCATCGTCGTGCCGCGCCACATCCGCACGGGCTTGTCGAAAATGCCGTAGATCGAGCCTGTGGTGTGGCGCATGTAGTTGCGGCCCACCTGATCCGAGCTGTTGGCCAAACCGTTGGGGAACATGCCGGAGGCAGAGTTCAGCAGCAGGCGCGGGCTTTCAAAGCTGTTGCCCGCCACGCTGACGATCCGCGCCTTTTGCAGATGCAGATTGCCATCCTTGTCGAAATATTCGACCCCTGTGACCTTGCCGCTGTCGTCATGCAGGATGCGGGCGACATGGGCATGATCGCGCACTTCCAGATTGCCTGTCGCTTCGCCGCGCGGAATGTCGGTATAGGCGGATGACCACTTGGCCCCCCACTTGCAGCCCTGAAAGCAGAAACCGGTCTGCTGGCAGGCTGGCCGGTCGTCATAATCGGACGAATTGATGGCCATGCGACCGGTATGGACCTCCTTGTAGCCCAGCTTCTTGGCACCGGCTTCAAAGACCTTGTAGTTGTTGTTGCCCGGCAGACCCGCGCGGCCCTCGGTCAGGGTGACGCCCAGCTTGGTTTCGGCCAGCGCATACCACGGGTCCATCTCGGCGGCATCGATGGGCCAGTCGAGCAGGTTTGCCCCCTCGACCGCGCCATAGGTGCTGAGCGCCTTCCACTCATGCTCCTGAAAGCGGATCGAGGCACCGGCCCAATGGGTCGTGGTGCCGCCGACCGCCTTGACGATCCACGCGGGCAGGCCGGCAAAGTCCTTGGCCACCCGCCAGTCGCCGCTGGTGGTGCGCGCGTCCAGCCAGGCCAATTGGCCGAAGCTGTCCCATTCGTCGTTGATGTAATCGTCGGGCAGATACCGCCCGCCCGCCTCGAGCGCCACGACCTTGACGCCCTTTTGCGCCAGTTCATTGGCCAGAACACCGCCGCCTGCGCCGGTGCCGATGATGACGACGACC
>NCJR01000037.1 GCA_002282555.1 Rhodobacterales bacterium 34-62-10 | reverse complement strand
TGTGGTGCAGCAGGGCGATGTGCTGGCGCGGTTGCAGGGCACGCAATTTCGCGCGTCCGTCGATGATCTGATGGATCAGATCGCAGCGCTGGATGTGCGCCGCCTGCGGCTTGAGGCGGAACTGGCCGGGCAGAGCGATTTCGCGGTGCCCGCCGAACTGGAGCGGCGCGATCCGGCCATGGTGCAATCCGAGCGGTTGTTGTTGCAGGCGCGGCAGGCCGATCTGCAAAGCCGGATCGACGGGGCGCGGCGCGTGCTGGAACAGGCGCGGCAGGAAATGCAGATGATGGAGCAGATGCTGGAGCGCAAGATCGTGGCCCTGATCGAGGTGACGCGGGCGCGCAAGGAACATGCCGATGCCCGTATCCGCCATGACGAGATCGTGACGGGGGCGGCGCTGGAGCGGGCCGAGACCTATGCCACCACATTGCGGGAATTGGCGACGCTGCGGCAGAACCTGACCGCCAGTCAGGATCAGCTGGACCGCACCGAACTGGTCAGTCCGCTGCGCGGGATCGTCAAGGCGGTTGCCGTGACCACCATCGGCGGGGTCGTGAGGCCCGGCGAGGAGATCTTGCAGATCATCCCGCTGGACGAGGAATTGTTCGTCGAGGCGCGTGTGCGGCCCGAGAATATCGCAAATATCCGCCCCGGACAGGCGGCGACGATCAAGCTGACCGCCTATGATTATACGATCTATGGCACGTTGAAGGCGACGGTGGATGTGATTTCCGCCGATACGTTCAAGGACGAGACCGCCCGCGATCCCGAGGCGGCGGCGCATTACCGGGTGACGCTGCGGGTGGACAAGGACAACCTGACGGGGCGGCAGGCCAGCGTGCAGGTGCGGCCGGGCATGCAGGCCTCGGTCGAGTTGCACACGGGGGCCAAGACGGTGCTGCAATATCTTCTCAAGCCGCTGTACAAATCGCGTGAGGCGTTCCGCGAGCCGTGATCCGGCGGGCAGTCGGGGCGGATGGGCGGTCTTCTGGGCGGGTCTGGGCGGTCTTCTGGGCGATTGGCCCTTGGCGGCGGGGCTGGCGGGGCGCATAAGCCGGGTCTTGTCATGAAAGGTCCCGGTCCATGAGCCATGTTTGCGCCCTGTGCGGCACGTCTGCGCGTTTCATCCATGCGGTGGCCCCGTCCGAGGTGGAGGTGTCCTTGTGTGATGCCTGTCATGCGGGGGTGACGGAGGGGCCGGTGGATGGTCCGCACTGGCGCTGTCTGGCGGATGCGGTCTGGAGCGGCGAGGCGGCGGTGCAGGTTCTGGCCTGGCGGTTGTTGCAGGGACTGGATGCTGTCTGGGCGCGCGATCTGCTGGAGATCGTCTATCTGGAGCCTGAGGTGCAGGTCTGGGCCGAGGCCGGGATGGGCGGGGGTGAGCAACCTTCGCAGATCATTCACCGCGACAGCAACGGCACGGTTCTGGCGCAGGGCGATACCGTCTATCTGATCAAGGATCTGGTCGTGAAAGGTGCAGGCTTTACCGCCAAGCGCGGCACGGCGGTGCGCGGCATTGGGCTGGTGGCGGATAATGCGGCGCAGATCGAGGGCCGGGTCGAGGGGCAGCGGATCGTGATCCTGACGGCGTTCGTCAAGAAATCCTGATCCTGCGGGCGGGGGTCTAGAGTTCAAGCCAGATGGTGACCGGGCCGTCATTGACCAGCTCCACCGCCATATCCGCGCCGAATTCGCCGGTTTCGGTGGGGATGCCCAATCCGGCAAGGCTGGCGGCAAAACGCGCGTAGAGGCGGCGGCCATCTTCGGGGGCGGCGGCGGCAGAGAAGCCGGGGCGATTGCCGCGCGCGGTATCGGCGGCCAGCGTGAACTGGCTGACCACCAGCGCCGATCCCCCTATGTCGAGGATGGAGCGGTTCATCCGCCCCTCATCATCCTTGAAAATCCGCAGTTTGGCGATCTTGGCGGCGATCTGGTCGGCCTGTGTTTCGGTGTCGCCCTGCATGGCGCAGATCAGGATCATCAGGCCCGGACCGCATTGGCCGATCTTGTGTCCGTCAACACTGACTGTGGCGCGGGTGACGCGCTGGATGAGGGCGCGCATGGGGGAAATCCTTTCGCTTGGCCTGATGTGACTATGCCGGGATTTGACGCGGATCAAGGCGCGGATGTGCAGGCAGGGGTAGAGTGTGACCATTGCTCAATCATCTTATGGAGGAAATTCCCATGGTCGAAAAAACCAACCCCGCAGGACTTTGGCCGTCGCTGACAGAACCGTTCCGCAATATCGGGACGCGGATGGCCGACTGGCTGGCGCCGGCATCGGATGCGTCCACCGATGGCGCGGCCTATCGCATCTCGATGGAATTGCCGGGAGTCGAGGAGAAGGACATCGACGTGACCGTGCAGGAGGGGATGATCACCGTGAAAGGCGAGAAATCGTCGAGCCGCGAGGACAAGGGCGACACGTGGTTTTTCAGCGAGCGGCAGTATGGGGCGTTCAGCCGGACGTTCCGGGTGCCGGCCGATGCGCAGGCCGACAAGGTCGAGGCGGATCTGAAGGATGGGGTGCTGACGCTGAGCATTCCCAAGAAGACGCCGCAGGAGGCGAAAAGCACAAAGGTCGCGATCAAGAAAAGCTGATGTGGTCAAAGGTGGGGGGCTGTCTGCCCCCCATGTTCAACTGCGTTGAACGCCCCCCCGAGGATATTTGGCGCAAGAAGAAACAGGGCGTGCGGGGTATCAGCCGCGCATGTCCAGCACTTCGGACAGGGGGGCGCGGTCGGTGCGGAAGGCGTTGGCGGGATGTGTCGTATCCTCAAGCCCGAAGGAGATGGCGCAGAGGATGTGGCGGTGCGCGGGGATGGCGAACCAGTCGCGCAGGAACGGGGCTTGGGCGGCCACGGCTGCTTGGGGGATCGAGGCGATGCCGCGCGCCTCGGCTGCCAGGGTGAAGAGGGCGACGAAGCCGCCGGTGTCCATGGCACCGTAGGGGCCAAGGTCAGCCTCGGTCGTGACGATGGCCACATGGGGTGCCCCGAAGAGGCGGTAGTTTTCGAGCATCTGGGTCTGGGTGGCGGCGCGGTCTTCCTTGGGGATGCCGAGGCTGTCGTAGAGCTGAAAGCCGCAGGTGCGGCGGCGGTCGCGGTAGACGCCGGTGTATTGGCGTGGCCATTCCAGATCGGGTTGCGGGGCCGTGCTGGTGGCTGCGGCATAAAGGGCGTCGCGGAAGCGGTCGGTTTCCGGCGCGCGGGTGACGATGACCTGCCAGGGTTGCGCGTTGCACCATGAGGGGACGCGGGACGCGGTGGTGACGATGGCGGCGATCACGTCATCGGGCAGCGGATCGGGGCGGAAGGCGCGGCAGCTGTGCCTTGCGTGCAGCAGCGCGTCGAGCGTGGCGGCTGGGGTGGCGGCTGGGGTGGGGGCAGGGTTTTGGGGCATCACATCAGTCCTTCGTTCAGGGCGATCCCGTAGCCCACGGCGCCTGCGAGGAGGGCACCGAGGAGCACCGCGAAGGCGATTTTCCACGCGGACCATGGGCGTTCGCCCTGCACCCGGCCGGTCGCGCCATTCACCACGAAGCGGTAGGTCTGGCCCCGATATTTATAGGCGGCAAGCCAGACCGGAAGCAGGATATGTTTGAAGGTGACGTCGCGGATATCCGTGTCGATATCGGTGATGCGCTGCTGGTCGCCGCCGATGTCGAAGCGCACGTCGCGTTCGATCACGCGGTCCATCTTTTCGCGGGCGAGGGTGAAGCCCGCTTCCAGATCGACGGTATAGCCTTCGGCGCGGAAGCCTGCCAGAAATTCGGGGCGGTAGGGTTGCAGGGCCGACAGGTCCCACGGTTCCAGCCCTTCGGTATAGCGCCGCGGCAGGCTGGCGGAGGCCAGCACCAGCACGTCGTCGAACCAGCGTTTGACGCGGCCTGACACGGGGGTCCAGCGGATGCGGGGGACCTGCTGGCGGGTGGCCTTGCCGTCGCGCATCACGGTGATGGTTTCATAATAGACGGTGCCGCGCTGCCCGGAGTAGCGGCTTTGCGTGTCGGCGTCGAAGGTCCAGTAGGGGACATAGATGCCGGACATGGCGCGGCCCTTGCGGGCGTAATCCTGCAAGCCGTTGGGGGCGAACCACAGCCGGCCCAGCCAGTCGGTCATGGCGGTGCGGGCGGCGCGTTCATCCAGCACAAAGGGCAGCACGGCGCGGGGTTTGATATGGCGGTGCGTGCCGGTGTCGGCCACCAGCGGGGTGGCGCAGAAGGGGCATTCCAGCGCGTGGACCGCCGGGTCGAATTCGACCTGCGCGCCGCAATTGGTGCAGGTGGCGATCCGCGTCTCCTCGATCTCGGAGGGGGGCAGGTTTTGCGACAGGGCGGCGTTGAAATCCAGTTCCTTGAGCGCGCCGGACCATGGCCCCGGTGCGGCGATCTGCTGGCGGTGGCCGCAATGGTCGCAGATCAGCGCCCCTTCGCCGGGGGCATAGCGGTAGTCGGCACCGCAGGCCTCGCAGGGGAAGCGGTGTTCCTGGACGGGCGCGGGGGCGGTTCCCGGGATGGTTTCGGGTGCGGCGGTTTCGGGTGCGGCGGTTTCGGTCATGCGGGAACGCGTCTTTCAGCGCCCCGCCCGCAGGCCGGTGCAGGGAGGCGGGCGGCCCTGCGGCGGGGCAGGTCAGGGGTCATGCCGCGGCGGGCGGTGGCGGGGGTGGGGGCAGGATGGTGAACAGCTGCGCCAGTTCCGCCACATCCTCGGCCCGCTTCCAGCCATCCTGACCGGGGGTCCAGACCATGCTGTCGCGGGTCAGGGTGCCATCGGTTGCCATGCGGCCCATGGACGCCTTGGAGAACGGGCCTTTGGTCGCGCCGCCCTGGGCGATGTGCCAGACATGTTCGACGGGTGGCGGGGGCGGTGCGGCGGGGGCGGCACCCCACGGGCCTTGCTGGGTCATCTGATTTGCCATCGCCATGCCCATGCCCATGCCAAGACCGGCCCCCATGCCACCCCCGCCCGAGGGGTTGGCGGCGGCAGCGGTCATTGCTTCGGCCGCGGAATATTGGGTGAAGCGGCCCAGATCGCCTGCGATGCCCATCGAGGTGCGCTTGTCGAGGGCGGCTTCGACGGCCGGGGGCAGCGAGATGTTTTCGATATAGAGTTCGGGGATGGTCAGGCCGTAGGCCGCCACGGTGGGCGCGATTTTCGATGCGATCAGCTTGCCCAGTTCGGCGGTGCTGGCGGCCATGTCCAGCACGGGGATGCCCGAGGAGGCGAGGACGCGGCTTACTTCCTGCACGATGACGTTGCGGATCTGATAGGTGATTTCATCGGCGGTGAATTCGCCGTCCGTGCCCACGA
The DNA here is from genome assembly GCA_002282555.1 of Rhodobacterales bacterium 34-62-10. Taxonomy (GTDB): domain Bacteria; phylum Pseudomonadota; class Alphaproteobacteria; order Rhodobacterales; family Rhodobacteraceae; genus Seohaeicola. The sequence goes on along the minus strand of NCJR01000037.1, from coordinate 10,637 downwards.
TTTCGGTCATGAAGCGGGCGGGGTCGGTGACGCGCACCGAATAGGTGCCGAAGGCGCGCAGGCGGACGGGGCCGAATTCGGGATCGCGCGCGATGATCGGGTTCTTGGTGCCCCATTTCAGGTCGTTGAAGCGGGTGGTGTTGACGAAATAGATCTCGGATTTGAAGGGCGAGCGGAAGCCGTGGTCCCAGTGGTTGAGGCTGGTCAGGATCGGCATGTTGTTGGTTTCCAGCATGTAGAGGCCGGGGGTGAAAACATCGGCCAGCTGGCCTTCGTGGATGAAAACGGCGGCCTGACCTTCGCGGACGGTCAGCTTGGCGCCGTATTTGATCTCATGGCCTTCGCGTTCAAAGCGCCAGACCATCGTGTCGCGGCTGTCGTCGGTCCAGTGGATGACATCGATGAATTGGCCGCCGAGAAAGTCGAAAATGGGCATGGGGCGTTCCTTTGGTTCACATGGGTCGCGGGTAGGCACAGGGGCGGCGGTTCATATCGAGCCGCCCATCAGTTCTTCGGCCATTTCTGCAATGATCGGGCGGGCCTGATCCAGCGTCATGCCGGGTGACAGGCGCGGATCATAGAGCATTTCCAGCAGCAGTTCATCATGGCGGGTAAGCAGGGCGAATTCGTCATCATCGTTGAAGATCGAGGGGCGGGCGCGGGGCGTGTCATTGGCAAGGCCGAGGCCCTGGGCCATTTCCTCGTGGATGCAGGAGGCGCGCAGCAGGTCGGGATGTTCGGCGCGGATCACGACGATCGCCTGTTGATAGACGTTGCTGTCAAGGCCGCCGCCGGAAAACGCCATCACGAAGCAGTGGATCTGACGCGGAAGGGTGCGGAACACGGACAAGGCCCCGTTGCTGATGCCGGGGACGATCTGGCGGGCGCGTTGGGCCAGAAGGGGATTGTCATCCTCGCCATAGATCAGGATGGTCATGTTCGGGCGCGCGGCATCCATCGTGATCGGGTGGTTGCTGGCGCGGGCCAGACGTGCGGCATAGGCGCGGATGCTGCGGCTGTCCTGCTGCTGCATGTCCGGGGGCACGGAGGGGCCGAATTCCACCTTGATGCGCACGGGGTCGGCCCAGCGGCGCATCGGGACGGGTTGCCCTGATGAGGCGCGCAGGCCCGCGCCGCGTTCGTATTCGTCAAAGAAGGCGATGAGTTCGAAGTTGCGCGCCAGATCGCGCGCGCCGAAGGGGGCGTCGCGGCCACCGGGATCGGTGCGGAGCAGCCCTTGGGTGCGCAGGTCCGCTTCGAGCCGTTGGTAATAGGTGGCCAGCGCGCGGCTTGCCTCGGAGGGTTCTGCGCTTTGAGACTGTTCCGGCAGGGCCGGGGGACGTGATGTTTCGGTTTGGCGGCCCTCCCCCGGGGGAAGGGCCGTTTCGCATGCGGCCAGCAGCAATGCGCCGGCCAGCAAGCCCAGTTTTCTGCCTGCGGTCTGACGCATGCCGCCTCAGCCCTTCGGCACGGCGGTGCCGGCGGTATCGCCCAAGCCGGTCTTGCGGGCCGATGCGGAGGCCAGCGTGTCGCGCAGTTCGGCCTCCATTTTCTTGAGCTCGGCCTCGGCGGTGGCGCGGCGGGCCTTGCCTTCGTCGGCGATCTGGAGGCTTTCGTTGATCGTGGCGATCAGGTCGGCATTGGCCTTTTTGACGGCTTCGATATCGAAGACGCCCCGCTCCATCTCTTGGCGGATGATCTTGTTGCTGTCGCGCAGGTTCTTGGCGTTGGCGGTCAGCAGTTCGTTGGTCAGGTCATTGGCGTCGCGCACGGCGCGGGCGGCTTCGGCGCTGCGCTGGATGGTGACGGCCTGTGCCAGTTGGGTTTCCCACAGCGGCACGGTGTTGACGAGGGTCGAGTTGATCTTGGTGACAAGGCTTTTGTCGTTTTCCTGCACCAGACGGATCGAGGGCAGGGATTGCATCGTCACCTGACGGGTCAGTTTCAGGTCATGCACCCGGCGTTCCAGATCGTCGCGCGCGGCGCGGATGTCGCGCAGTTCCTGCGCTTTCATCACCTGATCGTTTTCGGGGGCGGCCTGCACCTGCGCTTCCTTGGCGGGGATGGTGGTGGTGTCCAGTTCCTTGATCTTGGCTTCACCGGCCGCGATGTAGAGGGCCAGTTCATCGTAGAAATTCAGGGTCTTGTCGTAAAGGATATCCAGCGATTTGATATCCTTGAGCAGTTTATGCTCGTGGCCCAGCAGGTCTTCGGTCACCTTGTCGATCTGGGCCTGCACGGTTTCAAAGCGCGCGGTGAACTGGGCGAAGGGGGCGGCGCGGCCCAAGAGTTTTTCCCACCAGCTGCGTTCGCGGCGCACATCGAGTTCCGAGACGGAAAAGCCGCGGATCGTGGACACGATATTGCGCAGGCTGTCACCTGCGGGGCCAACATCTTTGTTGCGCACATCGGTGAGCATGGCTTGGCTTATCGTCTGCAATTCCGCCTGCGCGCGCGATCCGAAGGCGACGATGGAGGTGGTGTTGCTCATGTCCAGTTCCGCCATGCGCCGCGTGATTTCGGCGCTGAGGGCGGGGTTGGCCTGTTCCAGCGGCACGATGGCGGTGGCGGGGCCGGGTTCGGGCAGGATCTTGGCGGTCACGTCCTCGACCATGGCGAGCGTTTCCTGAGCTTTGCGGCGGGTGGTGTCAGACATGGAGGTACCCTTTCATGAAATATTCCCCGTGACTGATGCCGTATGGCGGGCGGGGGAGGAATGATGTGGTCCGGTGGAGGCCGGGTTATTCTTTCAGGTGCACGCCCTCGCGGTCCAGCCGTTCGCGCAGTACTTCGATTTCCACGGTCAGGTCGCTGCGGTCATCAAGCAACAGTTTTTGCGTGCGGGCGGCGAAATTCTGCTCAAGGTCGGTCAGAAGGGCTTCGTAATCGGCGCGGGCCTGCGGGTCGCGGTTGCGGGTCCAGATTTCGGTGAACTTGACGGTCGCGTCACGCGCGCCCAGCAGATAGACGCTGAGGTATTTGCGCGCGGCGGTCAGGTCGCGGGGGTCATTTTCGACCGTGCGGAAGAGGTCGCGGGCGGTGGTCTGGAAGCGTTCCAGCCGGGCCATGAGTTGGCGGTCGCCGGCGCGCAGCATGGCGTCGGTCATGGCGGCCAGATGCTTTTCCGCCTCGTCAATGGCGCGGGCGACGCGGTCGGTCTGGAAGGTGTCGATGCCTTCGGCGCCCTTGTCACGCAGGGGATCGGGGCCAAAGGCCAGAAAATGCAGGACGGTGCCGACCACCGCATAGGCGGCGGGGGCGAAGAGGTCGCCGGAGGCCGCGTATCCGGCGATGCCAAGGCCAAGCCCGGTCAGCAGGCTGCCTGCGATCTTGCGCGGGAAGGCGGGGCGGCGGGCGACCTTGCGCGCCTCAAAAGCTTCTTGCGCGATCAGGCCTTCGCGGGTCAGCCATGCGGCCAGCAGCAGGGTGCCAAGGGCTGCGAGGTTGAGCACAAGGCCGGTGGGACCGCTGGTGAAGGCGGCAATGGCCAGCGGGAGCGGGGCCAGAAACAGCAGGTTGACGCGGCCCCCTGCGCGGGTGCGGCGTGCGCCCTGAAACGCGCCTTTTTGCGTGGGGGCGGGCGTTTTGCCATCCCCGCCGGGGCTGAATTTGCCGCCGAACCGCTGCGCCATCACACGCCCCCTGCGATCGACACGAAGAAGATCAGGACGATCAGCAAGGCGAAAGAGAGTTTCTGCAATCCTGTTTCGGACATGGTGTCCCTTTCATCCCGATATGGTGTGCAAAAGTTAAGGGATGATGGGGCGGGATACTAGGGGGAAGTGACGATTCCCTGTGTTGGCGCGCGTTCCGAACCCTGCCCCGGTCCGGGGAAGGGGATCACCTAGCCGCGGGTGGGTTTCGGGCGGGGCTTGGCGGGGCGTGTGACGCGGGCGGGGCGGGTGTCCGCGCTGGGTTTGTCAGAGGGTTTGGCGGAGGGTTTGGCCGATGGTTTGGCGGCGGCAGTCGATTTGTCGGGGCCGGATTTGCGGTCGGCATAGGGTTTTGCCGCCGCGCCGGGGCGGTCGGGTTTGCCGGGACGATCTGGCCTTGCAGCAGTTTTGCCCACGCGGTCGGGTTTGCCAAAGCTGGAAGGGCCAGATTTGCCATCTTCCCGCGCGGGGCGCGGCGTTCTGGCGGTGGTGGGTTTGCTGCCGGACTTGCTGCTGGACTTGCTGCTGCCGCGCGCGGGGCGGTCGCCGAAAACATCCGCTTCACTGGGTGCTGTGCGGGTTTTGTTGCGCGTGACGACGGGTTTGCGCGGTTTTGTTGCGGGAACTTCGGGTTCGGCGTCGTCTTTCGTGTCAATTCCAAGCTGATCGCGCAAGACGCGGCGGCGGATCTCCTCGACCGCGCCGGGGGCAAGCTGGCCCAGCTGGAACGGGCCATAGGAGACGCGGATCAGGCGGTTCACGACCAGACCGATCGCCTCCATCGCGCGGCGGATTTCGCGGTTCTTGCCTTCGCGCAGGCCGACGGTCAGCCATGCGTTGGCCCCGATCTGACGGTCGAGGGTGACGATCATCGGCTGGAAATCCTCGCCCTCGGCGGTGATGCCTTTGCGCAGCGGTTCAAGCTGCGGTTCGGTCACGCGGCCATTCACGCGGACGCGGTATTTGCGCAGCCAGCCCGTTGAGGGCAGTTCAAGCTGACGCTTGACCGCGCCATCATTGGTCAGAAGCAGCAAGCCTTCGGAATTGAGGTCGAGGCGGCCCACGGACATCACGCGCGGCATGTCTTCGGGCAGGTCGTCATAGATCGTGGGGCGGCCCTGTTCGTCGCGGTTGGTGGTCACGAGGCCTGTCGGCTTGTGATAGAGCCACAGGCGCGCGGGTTCGGGGGCGTCCAGCGGTTTGCCGTTGACCACGACCTTGTCGGCGGGGGTCACGTTCAGGGCGGCGCGGGTGATCACCTCGCCGTTGACGGTGACGCGGCCGGTTTCGATCAGGCGCTCGGCCTCGCGACGGCTGGCGACACCGGCGCGGGCGATGACCTTGGCGATACGCTCGCCCTGGGTGGTTTTGGGGGCGGCGGCGGCGGGTGATTTTGGCTTCTGGCTCATGCAAGGGGATTAGCCCAGAATCAGGACTTGCGAAAGCGGTGATCGCGCGGCAGGGAAGGCGGATGACATTCCGCAGTTTCATGTCCCTTGCGCTGGAGGAGGCGCGCGCTGCCGCGCTGCGTGGCGAGGTGCCTGTGGGCGCGGTGCTGGTGGGTCCGCAGGGGCAGGTGTTGGCGCGGGCGGGGAACCGGACGCGGGAGTTGAACGATCCGACCGCCCATGCCGAGATGCTGGTGATCCGTGAGGCAGCCCGCGTGCTGGGGTCCGAGCGGCTGACGGGATGCGATCTTTACGTGACGCTGGAGCCCTGCCCGATGTGCGCGCAGGCGATTGCGGCGGCGCGGATTGCGCGGCTGTATTATGGCGCGGCGGATCCCAAAAGCGGGGGCGTGGCGCAGGGGCCGCGGATTTTCAGCCATCCGCAATGCCATCATGTGCCCGAGGTCTATGACGGGATCGGCGCGGAAGAGGCGGCGGCACTGTTGCGGGATTTCTTTGCCGCGCGGCGGTGAGGGTCAGGTTTATTCCATTCAAGGAATATGACTTGCCTAAAGGTTGCGGCTTTGCGAGGCTGACCTTCCAAATGTCTTCAGGGAGGATGACAGATGACACTGACCCCGATCCGTGCCGTGACCCGGCTGATGGCCATGCTGGTGGCGCTTGTGCTGGGCGCGCAACTGGCGCTGGCGGAGGCGCCGCACAAGGTGGCGATCCATGTGGATGAAGAGAATGTCAGCACCATGAACATGGCGCTGAACAATGCCGCCAATATCGCCAAGCATTACGGCGATCTGGGCGAGGATATCGCCAAGCATTACGGCGATCTGGGCGAGGAGGTGGTGATCGAGATCGTGACCTATGGTCCCGGTCTGCACATGCTGCGCGCCGATACCTCGCCGGTCAAGGATCGCATCGCCACGATGTCGCTGGAGATGGACAATATCAGCTTTTCCGCCTGTCTGAACACGGTGCAGGCGATGAAGCAGCAGTCGCAGAAGGATGTGCCGCTGATCAGCGAGGCGACGGTGGTGCCTTCGGGTGCGGTGCGGCTGATGGAGTTGCAGAAGGAGGGTTACGCCTATCTGCGGCCCTGATATCTGCGGCCCTGATGTTTCGGCGTGATCAGAAACAGGACCCGGCGGAGCGATCCGCCGGGTTTTTGCGTGGCTGATCACATCTCGATGGGCTGCATCACCTGCGGTTCGATCACGTTGACGCCGGGCAGGGCGTCGATCAGCACCTGTGCCGATTGCTCGAGCAGCGGGAAGGTGCGGTAGTGGCAGGGGATCACGGTCTTGAAATCAAAGAAGGTTTTCGCGGCATAGGCGGCGCGGCGCATGTCCATGGTGAAATGGCCCCCTGCGGACAGGATGCCGATATCGGGTTTGTGCAGGTCGTGGAAAATCTTCATGTCGGACATCACATCGGTATCGCCCGAGGCGTAGATCGAGTGGCCTTCGCCTTCGATGATGAAGCCACATTCGGTGCCTGCGATGCGCGGGCCGTCAGGACTGGCGAAGGTCGAGGAGTGCAGGGCGTTGACCATCGTGACCTTGACGCCGCCCAGATCGACGGTGCCGCCCTTGTTGAAGCCGATGGTTTCGATCTTCTCATGCTCGGCCCAGTGGCTCATCAGGTCATACTGTCCCACGACGGGGATGCTGTGCTTGCGGGAAAGGTCCAGCACATCGGCGACATGGTCGAAATGGCCGTGGGTCAGCAGGATATGGGTGGCGCCTGCGGTGGCGGCGGCGTGGTGATCCGCGGCCAGCATCGGGTTGCCGGACAGCCATGGGTCGAGCAGCAGGACCTTGCCTGCAATCTCGATGCGGAACGAGCCGTGGCCCAGCCAGATGATTTTCATGGGGTTCCTCCTGTGGTGGTTATGGGGCAAGCCTAGCATGGCGGTGGGGTTTGACCAGAGGCGGGGTGTGTGGGGCGGGCGGCGCTTGAGTATTTGCAGAACGATGAAAGGGCGGGCGCTGTCCTTGATGTGACCGGATTTGGTGCCGCAGATGCTTGCGGGCAGGGGCGGTGGGCGCTAAACGCATCTGCAACCTGACCGCAGACCGGAGATCCGTCATGTCGATCGCACCCGAAACCGCCGCACGCGTGGCCAAGCTTGCCCGTATCAAGGTCGAGCCTGAGGCGCTGCCTGCGCTGGCGGCTGAATTCAACACGATCCTTGGGTTCATCGAGCAATTGAACGAGGTCGATGTGGAGGGGATCGAGCCGATGACATCGGTGACGCCCATGCGCCTGAAGCGGCGCGCGGATGTGGTGACGGATGGGGACCGGCAGGATCAGATCCTGAAGAACGCGCCCGATGCGCGCGAGGGCTTTTTCGCGGTGCCGAAGGTGGTGGAATGATGAGCGATCTGACCAAACTGACGCTGGCCGAGGCGCGTGACCGTTTGCGCGCGCGTGAGGTTTCGAGCCTTGAGTTGACGGAGGCCTGCCTGAGCGCGATCGAGGGGGCAGGGGCGCTGAATGCGTTTGTGCATCACACGCCCGAGATTGCGCGTGATCAGGCGCGTGCCGCCGACGCGCGGCTGGCGGCGGGGGATGCGCCCGCGATGTGCGGGTTGCCCATCGGGGTCAAGGATCTGTTCTGCACCAAGGGTGTGCCGTCGCAGGCGGCAAGCCGGATTCTGGAAGGGTTTCTGCCGGAATACGAATCCACCGTGACCAGCCAGTTGTTTGACGCCGGTGCCGTGATGCTGGGCAAGCTGAACATGGACGAGTTTGCCATGGGAAGCTCGAACGAGACCAGCGTTTATGGCAATGTGGTCAACCCCTGGCGGCGCGGCAATGACGAGACGGCGCTGACGCCGGGCGGATCCTCGGGCGGGTCGGCGGCGGCGGTGGCGGCTGATCTGTGCCTGGCGGCGACGGGCACCGATACGGGCGGGTCGATCCGCCAGCCTGCGGCCTTTACCGGGATCGTGGGGATCAAGCCGACCTATGGGCGCTGCTCGCGCTGGGGGGTCGTGGCCTTTGCGTCAAGTCTGGATCAGGCGGGGCCGATGACCAAGACGGTGCGGGATGCGGCGATCATGCTGGGCGCGATGTCGGGGCATGATCCCAAGGACAGCACCAGCGCCGATCTACCGGTGCCGGATTTCGAGGCGATGCTGACGGGCGATATTCGCGGCAAGGTGATCGGGATTCCGAAGGAATACCGCATGGACGGGATGCCCGCCGAGATCGAGACGCTGTGGGCCGATGGCACCGCCATGCTGCGCGCGGCGGGGGCCGAGATCCGCGATATCAGCCTGCCGCATACGAAATATGCGCTGCCTGCCTATTACGTGATCGCGCCTGCCGAGGCGTCGTCCAACCTTGCCCGCTATGACGGGGTGCGTTACGGGCACCGCGCCAAGCTTGCGCAGGGCGATGGCATCACCGAGATGTATGAAAAGACCCGCGCCGAAGGGTTCGGTCCCGAGGTGCAGCGGCGTGTGATGGTGGGAACCTATGTGCTGTCGGCGGGGTTCTATGACGCTTATTACAACCGGGCGCGGCGGGTGCGGGCGCTGATCAAGCGCGACTTTGACGAGGTGTTCGCGGGCGGGATCGATGCGATCCTGACACCGGCCACGCCATCGGCGGCGTTTGGATTGGGCGAGATGCAGGATGCCGATCCGGTGCAGATGTATCTGAACGATGTGTTCACGGTGACGGTGAACCTTGCCGGGTTGCCGGGGATCGCCGTGCCTGCGGGGATGGATGCGCAGGGGTTGCCGCTGGGCCTGCAACTGATCGGGCGGCCATGGGAAGAGGGTGATCTGCTGAACACCGCCTATGCGCTGGAACAGGCGGCGGGGTTTGTGGCCAAGCCCGGTAAGTGGTGGTAATCGACCGGCATGCGCCCATGGGGACAGCCGGTCCGTGCAAATTGGGTATGAGGCAGAGATGATGAAGCTGACACGTGGACATTCGGTTCTTTCGCTGCTTGCGCTTGGCGTTCTGGCCGCCTGCGCGCCGCAGGTGCCCGATAGCGGGGCCGGAGTGGGCTTTGGCAGCTATTCCGAATATCGGGCGCAGCAGGACCAGCGGGCGCAGCAGTTGCAGGGCCAGTCGCTGCCGCCGCCTGCGTCGGTGTCGAGTGTGCCGCTGGGCAGCGCGGTGCCGCTGGACCCTGATGCGCAACTGGCGGCTGATACGGCGGCTGCGCTGAATTCGGGCCGCGCGCCGTTGCAGGCCAGCCCCTCGAACCCGGCGCCTGTGGCGGTCAATGCTGCGGGAATCAGTCAGGAGAATGATTTCGAGGAAGTGTCCGAGTTGCGCAGCATCGAAAGCGATGCCGCAGCGATTGCCCGCAACCGGGCGCAATATGTGCTGATCCAGCCCACCGAGTTGCCGCGTCGCAGCGAGGATGGCGGGCCGAATATCGTGGAATATGCGCTGCGCACCACCAACCCCAAGGGCGTGTCGCTGTATCGGCGCAGTGCGCTGAACTTCCAGAATCATGAGCGGAATTGTGCGGGATACGCCTCGGCGGATCAGGCGCAGATCGAGTTCCTGTCGCGGGGTGGTCCGCAGCGTGACCGGCTAGCGCTTGACCCGGATGGCGACGGTTTTGCCTGTGACTGGGATCCGCGCCCCTTCCGCTCGGCTGTGCGGAACTGAAGGCAGGGGCGGGGTCGTGACGATCCTGTCGCGTCCGTCGCCCAATTGCGGCCCGCGTCGCGGGGGCGCGCGGCCTGATCTGGTGGTGATCCATTATACCGCGATGGGGACTGCTGCGGCCGCCTTGGACCGGCTTTGCGATCCCGCTGCCGAAGTGTCGGCGCATTACCTGATCTGCGCGCAGGGCCAGGTCTGGCAGCTTGTGGATGAGGCGCAGCGCGCGTGGCATGCCGGGGCCGGGCGCTGGGGCGATGTGACGGATGTGAATTCGCGCTCGATCGGGATCGAGTTGGCCAATCGCGGCGATCATCCCTTTGCCGCGGCACAGATGGATGCGCTGGAGGCGCTTTTGGCGCGGATCATGGCGCGCTGGGCAATTCCGCCGGAACGGGTGATCGGACATTCCGACATGGCGCCGTTGCGCAAATCCGATCCGGGGTCGCGTTTTGACTGGCGCAGGCTGGCGCGGCGGGGGCTGTCGGTCTGGCCTGATCCCGCGGCCGCGCCGACCGCCGGTGATTTTCTGGACGATGCGGCGCAAGCGGGGTTTCATCCGCCCGAGGGCTGCGCCGATCCGGAGGCTGCGGTGCTGACGGCGCTGCGTCTGCGGTTCCGGCCACAGGCGGCGGGCGCGCTGGATGCGGTGGACCGCGCGATCATGGCGGACCTTGCCCGACGCTTCCCCGTTGACCGCGCGCGCGCCACTGCTTAAGTGGACGGTGCGCGGAGGGTTGGATGATCGCGGGTCGGGGTCTATCGATCCGAGGAAAGTCCGGACTCCACAAGGCAATGGTGCCGGGTAACGCCCGGCTGGGGTAACCCAAGGGAAAGCGCCACAGAGAACAGACCGCCATGCCTCGGCATGGTCAGGGTGAAACGGTGGGGTAAGAGCCCACCGCGGGACTGGCAACAGGACCGGCACGGCAAGCCCCACCAGGAGCAA